>CALXFP010000001.1 GCA_944387615.1 uncultured Oscillospiraceae bacterium
CTTCTCCGTGGAGCTTTACCACGGTAACGGTCTGACCGACTTTGGCATCTTTCAGTGTTTTCATATGGTTGCCTCCTTACCATCGGCAGAATTCGCAAATTGTATGTCGGAATAAAGTTAGCTTTAGCTAATTTCTATATGATAATACCGGATACAGAATTTGTCAAGAAAGGATTGGGTAAAAAACTGCCAAAGTTTTTCCGGAAGACCCTGTCGTATCTGGACAGATTTTGATTCTGACACAAAAAAAGAAAAGCCTTGATTTCCAAGGCTTTTCAAAGCAATCGGGCAGCTGATGCGGCGGAAACAGGAACCTCGCCGATGGGATGAATGCTGCGTCAACCGGATTCAGCACCCATCGTTGTGAACCTCTATTTTTCCCGATTCTATCAGCTGGATAAACAGCGCCGCAAGTTCGGGGTCAAACTGGGTTCCTTGATTTCTGCGGATTTCCGCAATGGCCGCTTCCACGCTCATGGCTTCCTTGTAGCTGCGCTTGGAAATCATGGCATCAAAGGAATCTGCCAGACACAGACAGCGGGCGCCAATGGGAATGGCATTTCCGGACAGGCCGCGGGGATATCCGCCGCCGTCCCAGCGTTCATGGTGGCCCAGAACGGAAGGAATGACATAATCCAGAGAGGGCAGGTACTTTATCATGGAGATGGAAGCTTCCACATGCTGCTTCATAATCTCGTACTCTTCCCGGGTCAGCCGGGTTGTTTTGGACAAGATGGCTTCCGGCGTGCCGATTTTTCCAATGTCATGCAGCAGACCCGCCTGACGGATGATCTCAATGTGCTCCGCATCCAGACCCAGGGCTTCGGCAAGAACGGAGGCATACTGGGCCACATGGTTGGAATGGCTGAAGGTATAGTGGTCCTTGGCATCAATGGCAGCGGTCAGCGCATAAATGGTGGATGCGCAGCTTTCCGCCAAAGCACGCTTGGTTTTTACATTACGGGCCATTCTTTGGTTTTCACTTTCCCGGGTATAGAGCACAATCTTATTCTTTCCGTCATTTTTGGCGGAATATACCGCCATATTGGCATAGGTGAACAGCTCATCCACACTGGCGGCATTGGACGGATAGGAGCTGATTCCGGCGCTGAAAGTCAGAAATTTTTTGGTTTTTCCATCGGCGGACATGATTTCCTTCGTCAGCCATTCTTTTGCGCTTTTTGCACACTCCAAAGCGGTAGCCGGGGGACAGAAGGGGAAGCTGATGACAAATTCCTTGCCACCATAGCGGGCCACGGTACCCCGGTTGTTTACCAGGTATTTCAGCGCTTCTCCAAAACGCTTGAGAATCCGGTCGCCTTCCGCGGTGCCATAGAGTTCGTTGTACAGCCGGAAATCATCCAGATTGATAATCATCAGCGTAATCTGGTCATGTTTGGAAAGGGCAAATTCTTTCGCAATGTTTTCCAGGAAATATCCCCGGTTATACAGATTGGTCAAAGGATCTTTATGGGCTTTGCGCTTCAGCTCTTCACACAGCGCTGCATTGTTCAGGGCAATGGAGAGGACCGCGGCAGTGGATTCCAGGAACGTCATATTGCTGACGGAAATTCCCTTGTGCTTTTTGGCGGCCGCATCATTCAGCGAGATCAACGTAACTGCCACGAGTTCGTGGTTGCTGATGACGGGGAGAATCACATTTACGTTCATCTCCTCCAGCCGCTTTTTTTCGTTTCTCCACATGGCCCGGAAGTTCTTGGTCTTGGAGAAATTTTCATAGCTGATGGCCTGCATATGCTCTTTCAGCCAGGTAATCATCGGATGATCGGCACCAAAGGCGTCCCGATTGGCGATGGACATATCCGTGGTGCTTTTCATACAATAGCTGCCGTTTTTGCGGTTCATCAGGAAAACCCGGGCAGTCTGGCCGGGGAAATTCTGCTGTAAAAAATCGCAGTACAGCGCCAGCAGTTCATCCAGCTGCAAAATCTTGTTCACGGCAGTGCTGAATTCCCGAAGATTCTGTTCCTGAAGTTCGGTGCCTTTCAGCAGCAGATTTTCCATCAGACGATAAAACAGACGGTGAAACACCAGGGTGGTTATGGTCAGCATCGCTGCCATTACGATGGTTTCATAGGACTTATAGTCGCCGAAATAGCGAAGATAGAGACCGTGGAACTCGTCATACACGTTCAGGAACAGCAGAACAGAGATGACCAGAGAAACCACATAAATCGGAGCGTTGTTGGTAAATCCCCGCAGCTGTACCACCCGGCGCTGGTAAAGCATGTAGTACAGGCAGATGGCATTGATGGTGCACGAGAAGGTGTCCACCGGTATGGAAACCATCTGGGGAAGGGCGGCGGATACGGTGCCTACAAACATGACACCCACGCCAAAGAACATGGGCGTGAACTGCCGCATGGGAACATTGCCGGTGCGGCAATTTTTATACACCACATATCCGGCCAGCCCCAAGGTGATCACTGCCAGCAAGATCGGGGCAATGATCCAGGGAGATACGCCATACTCAAACCGCCATTCGGTACCGTCAAAGCGGATCTGGGGATCAATGATAAATACATTGCTCAGATTCAGAACAATTACCAGAATCCAGAGAACCAGCAAAATACCTTTTGTAAAGGTGCCTTTGGAGTTGGTAAACCGGTAAACAAAGTTGTAGATGCAAAACGGAACCAGAAAAATGCCGGTAATGGAGACCATATACCAGAATTCCGGACTGGGGAACAGCTTCATCCGCAAAAACAGCGAGCCGGTGGACCATGCGGTAAACGACAGCAGCAGATGAATAAATGCAGAAATCAGCCGGTCTCTCTTGACACTGACAACGGTAAACAGCAAGAAAACATTGCAGATTACAGACAGCAGCGGAACAATCACGAAGAGGCGTTCATTCAGTGACACAGAATACGCCTCCTTCCTGCACGGACTCCTTCTGGATACGCAGAATCTCCAGAACGCTTTCCTTGGAGGTGCCTACCCGGGGAATCTTGCAGCCGTTTTCTTTTTCGTACTGTGCCACCACGCCGCGCTTCAGAATGGTGACCTTCAGAGGGTCCACATTCAGCAGCCGCTTCAGGTCACTGTAATCTCCGTCGTAAGAGCGGAAATACAGTGCCAGGTGATCCCGCAGAAGCTGACGGCTCAAAGCTGCGCTTTGGGTGTCTTCCGGGTCCAGCTCCACATACAAATTCAGGAAGGAACGGCCGGTTTCGTCATATTCTTTGATGGCGAACCAGGTTTCGATGGGCAGACGGGACAGGGTAATCACCCGCTCGATTTCCCGCTGGGTAATGCGGGTGAAGCCGGCGATGTCAATTACCGTGGGAATCCGGTCTACATACTCAAATTGCGGCAGCTCGATTTTGTCCGACGCATTGCGAAGCCGCAGGCAGCGGTATACATCGCCCACCCGGTAACGCAAAAATGCGCCGCCTTTCAGCACGGTGATGACCAGCTCGTATTTCTGACCGGCAACCAGCTCATCCATCAGATAGGTCTTGGGAACATAACCGGGCTCGGACATTTCCTTATACAGTTCCATCTCCGGAATGAACTCATAGAAGCATGCGTCGGGGAACAGAACCAGTCCGTCTTTGCTCCAGGTTTCCGTACCCATGCACGACGGCTCTGTGCCGCCGGCAATTTCCAGAGGACGGATACCCCACGCTTCTTCCAGCTCATTTTTGTAAAGAGCGGTGTCGGTGCCTACGCAGACAAAACCCTGCAGGCGGAACAAATCCTTGGGTTTGACGGAAACGCCGTCCCGTTTTTCCCGATACCGGGCCGCCATCAGCCGCCAGAGCATCTTGGGATTCATGGACAGCAGGTCTTTCAGATGTATTTTCCCTCCGGATTTCTGAATCAGTGTATCCAGGCTCTTGGTTGCGCCGTAGAGCACGCTGCTCATACCGAAGAACAGATTCATATCATGCTTGATGGCCAGCTTATAGCCGTCTTTCATCTGCTGGCCAAAGGACATTTTCCGGGCTTCCCGCACCGAGGGCATAAACCGAAGGTAGATTTCCGAACTGATCAGATCCGGGAACATACCGGTAGCATAGGGCAGGGGAGCAAGGCTGTACAGCACCCGCATGCCGGGACGGACACAGAAGTGATTGCGTCCCCGGCTGGTTGCCAGGAGCATGGCGCCGAGAATGTTGGTTTTGTATGTTTCCAGCATGCTCTCGGTGTAAGGTGCCCGTTTGGAGGGGAAATCGCCGCCTTCCCAGGTGGTGTGCAGCCAGAGCACCGGCTTTTCCGGCAGCATCTCATCTTTTTGCGGGAGCAGAACATCGGCGTAGTCTTCAAATTTTGTCAGAGGCACTTTGGTACGGAACTCTTCGACACTGGTGGGCACACCCTGCCGGAAGAAGCGCTTGCCCAATTCACAGTGGGACATCAGCTCAATCTGCTCCAGCAAAAGCCGCTTCTGGATGTTCATGTACTCCGGCAGTGTCAGATCCAGAAAACCGCAGTATTCCTGCCATATTTCGTTTGCGGGGCATTTGCGCAGCTTTTCTTCAAACGTCATGCTGATTTGCCTTCCTTCTCTCTCTTCTATGCAAACAAGTCCTCAGCCGCCAAGGAACCGCCGGACGCTTCCGGGAGTAGGCAGCAGAAATGGGGTTTCTTTTTGATAGTGGGCGTAGTTTTCAATGCTCAGCGGGAAAATCATGCGGTCCTGCCAATAAGCATAGGCGGCATCTGCTGCAGTAAACAGCACAGTGGCTATCAGCCAATGGATGCCGCCGCAGGCGCACCAGAGAAACAGATACACGCCGCACAGCCACAAGACGCCGGGATGCCGGCACAGCGCATAAACTCCGGTGCACACCAGCGGGTATTTTTCCCCACTGTTTGCCGGAAGGCCGCTGCTTCCATTGCTGTGCAGGACGAAAAAAACGGAGTGCACCAACAGCCCCAGCATCAATGCCACGCCGCACCAGCTCATGGCGCTGAGCAGGATGCTGCCATTGCAGAAGGGGCCGCTTATCAGCATGGCCAGCGTTGCGCCGCTGAGCATCAGGCATCCTGCGATGAACAGGCAGGCTCCGTTTTTAACCCCTTTCACCACACACAGCCAGTCCGACAGCGCCATCACCAGAAAGGATACCGTGCCGATGAGCAAATACAATGTCATCATTTTTCCGTGAAAGACAGTCCCAGGCATCCGGCTCCGGTATAGACGCCGATTACGGCGCCAACCCAGCCGATGCGAATCTGCGCCTGGGGGTCCAGTTCCAGAATCCGCTGTTTGACCTGCTGGGCCAGATCTTCTCGGTCAGCGTGGAAAAGGAATACTTCCCCACCGTACTGGGCCTTGCTTTTGTACAGGGAGATCACCCGTTCCACGGCATTGGCATATCCGCGCACAATGCCGATATCCCGAACCAGACCGTCCCGGAACGTCAGAATCGGCTTGACTTTCAGCAAATCTGCAGCCAGCACCCGAATGGCGCCGACCCGTCCGCCTCTGCGGGCATTTTCCAGGGACTCCATAACGAAATAGACACCGACCTTCGGCCGCAGCTGATCCAGTCGGGCAACAATCTGCCCGGCGCTAAGCCCCTCTTTGGCCATCCGTCCGGCTTCTCTTGCCAGCACGGCCAGGCCAAAGGAGACCTGCAAAGAGTCATAAACGGTGATGGGGGTGGTGAAGCCCTGATCCTTTAACAGCTCTCTGGCGCTGCATGCGGTGTTGTATGCACCGGACATTTTGCTGGTTGGACTCAGACACAGAACCTCGTCCCCCTCGCCAACCGTTTGAAATGCCTGCATGCACTGCTCCAGATTGGGATGGGCGGTGGTAGGAAGCTGAGTGGAGGAAGCCAGTCTGCGATACAGGGTTGGGGCATCTACATCCAGGTTATTCATATACTGCTCTTCCGGAGAAAACACGATCACATCCGGAATCATGGTAACACCATACTCCGCAGCCCACTGCGGAGTCAGATCGCAAATGGAGTTTGTAAAAACCTTTACCATGGAATTCACTCCTGTTTTTATAAGATCAACTGCCCGATCAAAGGAAATCTTCAGGAATCCTCAAACAGCCGGCAGCCGTTTTTGGAGGTGCGCTTGACCTGATACAGGGCTGTATCTGCCTGCCGGAACGTATCCTGGAGGGAATCGCAAGGTTTTTTCCTGGCAATTCCGATGGAGATGTGGACGTCGATGGAAAAATCTCTGCCAACATATTGCTGGACATTTTTTACCATGCGCAGGGCAACAGCCAATGCAGCATCATCCGAATCGATGCCGATACACAGCACGGCAAGTTCATCGCCGCCAATCCGGCCCACAATGTCTTTTTCCCGAACGGCGCTGCGCAGAATTTGCCCGGCTCGTTTGAGCACAGCATCTCCCGTCAGATGCCCATAGGTATCATTGATTTGCTTGAAATTGTCCAGATCCACCACCATCAAATAGCAGTTGTCAAGACTGACGCTATTCTGTGCCGAGTCAAAGAAAGCCCGGTGATTGTAAAGGGAAGTGACCGGGTCCTGGTTTGCCAGCTGGGTTACCTGCTGAAACTGTTTCAGCAGTTCGTGAAGGGAGCCGAATTTGGCCCCAAAAGCCAGACAAAGGTGCCCGGAGATCATTTTGAAATCATCGCCGCAGCGAAGAAATGTGGCGATAAAGCTGCACTCCACATCGATCAGATGGTCCGGACGCACAGTGGCGGAGGCAGTTGGATCATCTCCCAGAATATGCAGATTTCCAAATACCTGACCAACCTGGTCCTGAAGGAAACGTTGGTGGTACTGGGCATTGGTGAAACGGAAGGATAGGTGCACCTTTTCCTGCTTTTTTCGCAGCAGCAATTCCTCAATGGCGTCAAGGCCCACACACATCTGGGAATCTTCCAATCCGCTGAGGATGCAGTCTTGGTGAAAGTAATGGAAAACACGACGCAGTCCGGCGCTGTCCGGCTGCAAAAAGAAAGCGTGAAATATTTCCTTGACACGCTCTGTCAGGGGAATGGCAGACATACAAATACCTCGCACTTTCTGCTCCTACGACAGCCTGATTGCCCGGACATACCGGTATCTGGTTTGCGGCATTCTTCAGAAAGCGTATTACACGGATACCATCATATCAGTTCGTGAAAAAATTGTCAATGGAGAGGATTGCAAAATTGTAAAAATTTGTAATCTTTTGTCGGAAAAGAAAGACAGTATACAAAAGAGAGATTCTGTGGTATAATTACGCCCGTTATCTTGACAATAAGGAGTATCCCCTCATGGTTTCCACAGCCGGAAAGTATTTGCAAAAGAAAGACATATCGGCGAAACGCGTATCTGCCTGGCTGATTCCCGCTTCCTTTTTTCTGATTGAGTTATTTGCCTTTGTTTTTCTCAAAACAACAGTGCAGGAGCAGACTCAAAGCGTATCATCCCAGCTCTCTTCCGGAGAAGAGACTTCTGCTTTTTTTGCCTGGTGGCCGCTGGTGTTCGGCGGCGTTTGGACGGTTTTGTTAACGGGGCTGATTTCTGCGTTACCTGGCAAACTTGCCAGAGTTGCATACGGCATCAGCTATTTCCTGTTCCTGATTTATTCGTTCATCCAAACCGGATATTATCTGCTGTTTCAGGGAATGATCTGGATCTCTGATTTTCGGTATGCCTCCGAAGGTGCGGATTATCTGGATGTCCTGCTGAGTTATCCGATCTCCTGGTGGATTTGTCTGCCGGTAATGATCGGCATCGGCGTGTTCACCCTTTGGAACTTCCCCAAAAACCAAAAGTACTGGAAAAATCAGCTGCTCAGCGCGGGTATTGCTGTGATGGCGGCGGTGGGAGCATGGCTTCTGCCCCAGTTGGTATTTCTCAGTGACAGCAGCATCCGCTATGCCGAATCGGACTATGGCCGTGTCCAGTCAGCGGAAGCGGCTTATGAAAACATGTTTGATGCCCATCGGCTGTATCAGGTCTGCGGTATCTACCAGACAGCGGTGAAAGATGTCTATACCAATTACCTGTATCCCATCACACCGGCCTATGCCCAGGCCCAGCAGAAGGCAGAGAAAACCCTGGATACCTTTTTTGACACCCAGGAAGAAGGTCAGGACAATGCCATGACTGGACTGCTCCAGGGAAAAAATGTGGTTCTGGTGCTGATGGAATCCATGGACGACTGGATGATTGGAGAGCATACTCCCACCATCGCCCGGCTGATGGCGGAAGGAATGAATTTTACCAGGTTTTATACACCTGGGTATGGCGGCATCCGGACGTTCAATACGGAATTCTGCATCAATACCGGGTCCTTCCTCAGCAGTTCCGGCGGATATGCCTTTGACTATGTGACCAACTGCTTTGACCAGTCGCTGGCAAATGTACTGGGGGGCCAGGGCTATTCTGCAAAGGTATACCATTATAATGAACCGTCGTTCTACTCCCGGGGGGTGTTCTCTCCGGCGATGGGATATGAAGAGTACATTTCGTATCAGGATTATGTAACCGAGCAGACCAAGGATCAGCTGTACGACGACCAGTTCCTGTTTGACAACCAGCAGCTGTCTGACAGCTTCTTCCGGGAAGGGCAGAAGCTCAACTTCATCATCACCCGCTCGGCTCACCTTAGCTATAAGTATAACGAGGTGCTGAGCTATTGGGGACTGAAGAAATACCCCCAATACCGGGACCTGACAGACAACGAAGAAACCAACTGCGCATACTTAAAAGCAAAACTGGTAGACGACATGTTCGCAAGGCTTCTGGAAGAACTGGAGAGCCATGGCGAACTGGAAAATACCGTAATCGTGGCGGTAACGGACCACTATACCTATGGCTATAAAAATGAACCGGCCCTTCTGGAGCTGTCCGGCGTCCAGCAAAAACTGCTGCTGGAGCGTACGCCCTGCTTCATCTGGACACCGGGAATGGAGCCGATGGAAGTAGATAAGGTGCTCAACACCTCGGATCTTCTGCCAACATTGCTGAATCTGCTGGGTGTTCATAGTGACTACCCTTACATCGGCAGCGATGCCTTTGATGAAGACTATGAAGGATTTGTGCCTTTCGCCAACGGCAGCTGGATCTGCGGCGACACGGCTTACGATGCCAGCACAGGACAGTATTTCTCTGTCAGCGGCGAAGAACTGACGGACACCCCTGAGTTCCGCAGAAGCGTGGCACAGAAGGTGCAGCAGTTTATAAGCGTCAACAACCTGATTCTGGAAACGGACTATTATCAGGAAAAGGAAGAAGAATTATCAGAATAAACGAAGCCGCCGGGATTTCCCGGCGGCTTTGCTGCGCAGTATGGTTTCAGCCGCCGGAAAGTTCCGGCGGCTGAAAATATTACATGGCGAACTGGCAGATGCAGAAGGCTGCGTAGATGCACAGCAGGATAATACCCTGCCAGCGATGGAGCTTCTTGCTGGCCAGAGCGGGGAAGGTCAGCAGAACCATGACGGTCAGCATCACCGGAATGTCCATGACCAGGGAGGCATTGCGGCCGAAGATCAGGTTGCCCACCGGCACCTCAAAGGGAGCCAGGGTTACCGAGATGCCGGAGACCAGCACCAGGTTGAAGATATTGGCACCGATTACGTTGCCGATGCCCAGAGAAGCATGGCCTTTGCGCAGGGAAGTGATGGTGGTGACCAACTCCGGCAGGCTGGTGCCCAGGGCCACAAAGGTCAGGGCAATTACCGTTTCCGGAACGCCCAGTTCTCTGGCGATGATGGTGCCGTGATCCACCAGAAGATCAGCACCCAGAGCAATCAGAGCAGCACCCACAACCAGCCAGAACAGATCCTGCAGGAAGGTTCTTTCTTTGGCTTCGGTTTCCTCTTCCTCCACCTGATCCGGGTTTTTCAGTCCCTGGCGGACGGTGATAATCATGTAGACCACAAAAATCGTCAGCAAAATCAAGCCCAGAGGCCGGGTGAACTCTCCCATGATGTATGCGGCCACACAATAAATGACAGCGCTGAGGAAGAAGAAAATCACCGGCATCTTCATGGATTTGGTATTGACCGGACCGGGGTTGACCGCAACGGAAATGGCGGCGATCAAAGCAGTGTTGCAGATGATGGAACCGATGGCGTTGCCGTAAGCCATAGCGCCCTGGCCCAGCATGGCGCCGGTGGCGGAAACCATGACCTCAGGCAGGGTGGTGCCGATGGAAACCACTGTGGCACCGACAACGATGTCAGGCAGATGGAACCGACGGGCAATGCCGGTGGCGCCGTCGACAAACCAGTCGCCGCCTTTGATCAGCAGCACCAGTCCCACAGCAAACAACAGAACAGAAACAATCATTGGGGTACGCTCCTTCGTAAAATATATTATGCCGGCACGATTGTGCCAAAACAGACGAAAGATTAGAAAAAACCTGTACAATTCCACAAAGGAAATGACAGGCAGCAGGTTCCGGCGAAATATCTAGCCGATTGGAGGAGGAATTTAAAAAACGAAATCTTTAATAAATCTTTACTAACAACCAAAATAATTTACCATGTCTTAGCCGGAAAGTCAAGACTTTTGACAAATTGTGGTAAGGCGGATTTCGGCTTTTTCTCCCGGCGGAAATCTGACTGCATTTATCATGCAGACATGCTACCATATACTCCAAACGATTCCTGATGAAAGCGGGAATACATCCATGGGAGGGATGCCGATGCGATCCATTTGGAAGGATATTCTGACTGCGCTGTTTATGGGCATGGTTTTGCCGGGGCTGGTGCTCAACGGTGCGGTGATGGCTTTGGATGCTCCGGTTGAAACGCAGCCGCAAAACCAGCCGGTGCTGCAGTCGCCTCAGCGGCAAACGGTTTCGCTGCCGGTGCTGGTTCGCCATACAGACGGTACGGTGGAGCAGATGGACATGGACGATTATCTGACGGGAGTGGTGTTGGCAGAAATGCCGGCTTCTTTTGAAACGGAAGCACTGAAGGCCCAGTCCGTGGCGGCCAGAACCTACGCCTGTAAAGCCTACCAGACCGGCGGCAAACACGCAGACGGCAGCGTCTGTACCCAGTCCACCTGCTGCCAGGCCTATCTGCCCCAGAAGGAGTATCTGCTCCAGGGGGGGACGGTGGAGAATGTGAGCAAAGTCCGTGCCGCGGTGGAAGCCACCTCCGGCTATGTGCTGACCTATGAGGGAGAACTGATTGAGGCCACCTACTTCTCCTGCTCCGGCGGCAGTACCGAGGACGCGGCGGCGGTTTGGGGAGCGGAGTTTCCCTATCTGCAGGCAGTAGAAAGTCCCGGTGAAGAGGATGCAGCACATTTTTCCGATACCTTCACATTTTCTCCGGAAGCATTCCAGGAAGCGCTGGGAGTAACATTGGAAGGCTCTCCCAGCGGCTGGTTCGGGGCAGCATCCTTTACCGATGGGGGCGGCATTGAGAGCATGGACATCGGAGGGAAACTATATACCGGTGTTCAGCTGCGTTCGCTGCTGGATCTGCCCTCTACGGATTTTACCGTATCCGCCGGAGACGAGCGAATTGTCATTACAACCTACGGCTATGGTCATCGGGTGGGTATGAGCCAGTATGGTGCCGATGCCATGGCGATCACAGGAAGCAGCTACGCCGATATTCTGGCCTACTACTATCAGGGGACAGAATTGACCCTGATGGACCCTGAGAAGCTGGAAAACGGAGGAACCTGACAGGAATTATGTATATACAAAAACTCCCCCTGATGCACAGTACCTGCATCAGGGGGAGTATGCATACCTGTCTGTACCGGTTAAGCCGGGCCGGGGAAGTTACACGTCAAAGCCCTCTTCCAGAAGCTTTTCTGTTTTCCGCTCCGCTTCCAGTTTGGCTCTGGTTTTCTTCGCCGCGTCCATCAGACCAAGAAATTCCGTGGACAGCACCCGGCGCATTTTTTCGTCACCGCTCAGAGCTTTGACGTAGGCATGGATATTTTTGGGCTGGAATATGTCGATGGCGTTATCAACGCCGCCGGTACCCAGCAGGGCGAACATCACATCCACCAGCTGGTTGCGTTCCTGGTTGGTCATTTCCGCAAACCAGGTTTTGATGGTGGCATCCAGGAAATGGGAACCTTCAGTGACCTCTTCCGTGGTGAGGAATTGGCTGCCCATCAGTTCCCAGGAGTAAGGATCATGCTGCAGTAGTCCCACGGTCTTGCTGCGGATGACCGTGTACGGTTCTTCATGTTCCAGCAGCATGCCGATGACGGAGGATTGGGGAACGTAGGTTTTGATCCGGGGAACCATGGCGAGATATCCGGGATCGCCCATCAGGTATTTCGTAAAACCGGGGCCGTCGTGATTGTATACCTGCAAAATCCGCTGCTGCACCATGGGGGAAGAACGGGCAGCGGCAAATACCGCCAGATTGCCGCCTTTGGAATGGCCGCCCAGACGCATGGGAGCGATATACTCCTGGGCTACCGCCAGAGTGTATCGCACTGCTAGCCGTTGGGCGGGGATGGTCTGCTGGAAGGTCATGTTGAAATCTTCTTTCCAGCCTACCAGGGTACTGTCGGTGCCACGGAATGCCAGGAACATACTTCCGTCATCCAGCAGAAAGGTAAGGGCCGCAAATTGCGTCTCCTGCTCGGGAATCAGCTGATCCTGATACATACACAAACGGACGGAACCGAACCGGACAGAGTCGGCTGCCAGACGCAGCAGCGTCAGATCGTTTTTGACCCGCACCAGGGCCTCACAGTTGTCTCCGGCGAAAAAGTCCTCAGCCGCTTCCTTCAGGGAAATGGGGACGGTGGGCTGAGATTCCACCCTGCCGCCGTAGCGGATGTAAACCAGCGCCGAGAAAATCAATGCGTCCACAGGATTCGGCGGGTCCTGGGTAAACGTCAGGTCACCACGCCAGCGTATGTAGTCCAGTATGTTTGCCATGAAGGACACCTCCCAACAAAACCAGTATAGCACGCAATTGTGAACATCTCTACACCTTTTCAAAAATACCGGGACTTCTTTTCAAAAGCCCAGCCGATATTGCTTCCTCCGGTTGACAAAGAAAGTCGACAAAGGTAAAATGATTCCATATTTTGATACAGGAGGCGCATTTCATGGAACTGACAAGAGAGCGGGCTCTGGACCTGCTGCAACGGTATAACAAAGAACCCTTTCACATTCAGCATGCCCTGACGGTGGAGGGGGTTATGGCCTGGTTTGCCCGGGAACTGGGGGAGGATGAAACCTTCTGGAGCCTGTGCGGACTGCTGCATGATGTGGATTTTGAGCAGTACCCGGATCAGCACTGCAAGAAAGCTCCGGAGCTTCTGGCTCAGGTCAACGCCAGCGAGGAAATGGTTCACGCCATCTGCTCCCATGCCTACGGCCTGTGCAGCGATGTGGAGCCGGTTCACCAGATGGAGAAGGTGCTCTTTGCGGTGGATGAGCTGACCGGTCTGATCGGTGCCGCCGCCCGGATGCGCCCCAGCAAGAGTGTGATGGACATGGAACTGTCCTCCCTGAAAAAGAAGTTCAAGGACAAGAAGTTCGCCGCCGGCTGCTCCCGGGATGTGATCCAGGAAGGAGCTCAGCGGCTGAGCTGGAGCCTGGACGAACTGCTGGAAAAGACGATTCTCGCCATGCGCAGCTGTGAAGCTTCCGTATCCGCAGAGTTGGAGCGGCTTTGCCCCTGAGCGCCAAACAAAAACGCACCCCCGGAAATCCGTCCAGGATTTTCCGGGGGTAAATTCATTATACCAGTTCTTGCAGGGGCTTGATATATTGACGGCGGCGGCGTTCCTTCTCTGCCATGTAAGCAGCATCGTTGCCGGCGTGGATTTCCCGCAGATAGTCATAGTGATTTTGCAGGATCTCTTCGTTGTTTCTTGCCAGCATCATCACGGCGATGGAGGAGCACTGGTCGGAGGTACGCTCCAGATAGGTCAGTGTCTCCATAAACACCAATCCGGCTCCCACGGAACAAGCGCCGGTTTTCAGCCGCTTGGTATGCCGGTCACGGAGAATCATCACCATATCGTCAATGGTTTCTTCCAGCGGTTCAATGGCCTTGGCGGCATCGTTATCGCCCTTGGCAAAGGCATCGACGGTGATGGTCAGAATTTCCGTAACGGCGGAGCAGATCAAGTGCAGTTCCTTCTTGGCTGTCTCGGAGAAAGTGGTGCCCTCCGACTGCAGCCGCTGGGCCAGCTCCACCAGGTTGGTGGCGTAGTCGCCGATGCGTTCAAAATTGGGAACCGTCTGCATCAGCATGTCCAGCTGACGGTCATCCCACTCGGTTTCCACGTTCTTGGCCAGACCAATCAGGAACCGGTCTGCCTGGTCGGTAAACTGATCGATCACGTCTTCGTCTTCGTCAACCTGGGCAACCAGCACCGGGTCGTATTTGGACAGAACCCGACAGCCCCGTTCGAAGTTTGTCTTGGCAATGGTGCCCATGGCAGCCACGGCCTTTACGGTTTCGGAAACGGCTACGGCAGGGGAGATATACAGCTTCTCGTCCAGGGTGTGCAGTTCCGGATGGCGATCTTTGCCGGGCTTGTCATCATGCACCAGCAGCATGGAAAGCTTCACCAGAACATCGGCAAAGGGGATCAGCACGATGGCGGTAATCAGGTTGAACACGGTCTGGAAGTTGGCAATGTTGCCGCTGTCCACAGCGCGAACCCAGAAGTCCTGTCCGAATACGGAAAGACGCTGCAAAATATTCATAACCACCAGGAACAAAATGGTGCCGATGGTATTGAAGGCGATGTGTACAACACCGGTACGCTTGGCATCTTTGGAAGAGCCGATGGAGCAGACCAAAGCGGTGGTTACGCAGGTACCCAGGTTGATACCCATAATGATGGGATAGGCCATGGCAAAGGTGATGCCGGAACCGGGCACGGAAGCAACGGTCTGCAGCATACCCACCGTAGCGGAAGAGCTCTGCACAATGACGGTCAGCACCAGACCGAACAAAATGCCCAGCAGGGGATTCTGCAGGAAACCCACAAAGGCCACAAAAGCGTCGGTGCCGATCAGCGGCCGGACACCGTCGGTCATCAGGCTCAGACCCACAAACAGCACGCCGAAGCCCACAAAAATGTCTCCGATGGTCTTGGAGGACTTGGACTTGACGAACATCAGCAAGATGATGCCGATTACCAACGCAATGGGGGCCAGAGTGTCCGTATCAAACAGCATCAGCATCAGATTGTCGCCGGCCTCAATGGAGGACAGACGAATGATCTGTGCGGTGACTGTGGTACCGATGTTGGCGCCCATAACAATGGACACGGCCTGCTTCAGATTCAGCACGCCTGCGCCGATCAAAGCCACGGTCAGAACGATGGTTGCGGTGGAACTCTGAATGACTGCGGTAACCATGGCGCCGGTGAGTACACCGATGATGACGTTTCCGGTTACTTTCTCCAGAACCCGCTTCAGTGCGGCTCCGGAGCTGTTCTTCAGTCCGTCACCCATGACCTCAATACCGTAGAGGAACATGGCCAGACCGCCCAAAAGTTGGATAATGGCTCTAAATATCTCCATATGATGATACTCCAATCGTCATTTCCAGGATCGCCCGAACCGGGCATAGTACCATTATAGGGAATTTTCAGAGAAATGTACAGTGACAAAATACGAGTAAATTTTACAAAAACTTTACATGGATTTTATCAAAAGCACCAATTATTTTCCGGTGGAGCCAAATCCGCCGCAGTTTCTGGCGGTTTCGGACAGCTCGGAAACCTCCTGATACGCCGGTGTCAGCACCGGGGTGATAATGAACTGGGCAATCCGGTCACCGCTGCGGATGGTCTGGGGCAGAGCACCGTGGTTGTGCAGAGCTACGGTGATTTCTCCCCGGTAGTCACTGTCCACCACGCCGACTTTGTTGGCCGGTGCCAGTCCCTGCTTGCAGGCAAGACCGCTGCGGGCATAGACCAAACCTGCGCAGTCCTGGGGGACTTCCAGTGCAATGCCGGTGGGAAGAAAGGCTGTCTGACCGGGCTGGATGGTGACCGGCTGTGACAGACAGGCGTACAAATCGGCGCCGGCAGCGCCGGCGGTACCATAGGTGGGAAGCTTGGCTTCCGGGGATAGCCGTTTTACATGAATGGGTTCCATTTACTGCATTCCTTTCTTATCGCCTTGCCAATCCTGCCACAGAACGATTTCTCCGGCAGCCAGGGAGGCAGGTACGTCAATCAGCCGCTGATTTTCCGATCCCCGGAAGCGCAGGGACAGATTCTTCTGCGCCTCAATAAAAGGACCGTCCACCAGCACATCCAGATAACTCAGATACTCCCGGGTATCGCCCAGACGCCCGGACAGAATATCCCGGTCAAACAGATATCCGGAAAAAGCCCAGATGCTTTTTTGGGGCAGCTCCCGTTTTACTTGCCGCAGCAGCTGCACGATGGCGCCCTGGTTCTCCGGCTCGAAGGGTTCGCCTCCCAGCAAGGTCAGTCCCCGGATATAGTCCGGGCGGAGCATCTGCACAATCTTGTCCATGACTTCCTGGGTAAAGGGCTGGCCGTAGTGAAAATCCCATGCAACCTCATTGAAGCAGCCGGGACACCGATGGGTGCAGCCGGAAACAAACAAACTGACCCGGACTCCGGGGCCGTTGGCAATATCACAATTTTTAATGGCAGCGTAATTCATAGGTACTCTCCTGATTCTCCGCAGACAGATTTTGCGGATGTTACCCGGACAGTATACCATAGCCCTGCAGGGAATGCAACGCCGGGAAAAAATGGAACTGCCCGCCGCAGAAAGTGCGGCGGGCAGCAGAATGTACTCATTTCTCGTCGGGGTAATCGGCTTTGTAGTGTTCCCAGAGATGGATCTGGTCTTTTTTGTCCAGTCCCCGACGGACCAGTTTTTTGACAACATCGTAAAATACGGCAAAAGCAGGCACGCACACCAGCATCCCGGCTACGCCCCACAGGCCGCCGAACAGCACGATGGCGAACAGAACCCAGAAACTGGAAAGGCCTGTCCGGTCGCCCAGAATCTTGGGGCCGATTACGTTGCCGTCCAGCTGCTGCAGTCCCAGCACAAACAGGGCAAACCACAGACCCTTGATGGGGTCCTCGATCATAATCAGCAGGGTGGAGGGGATGGCACCGATGAAGGGGCCGAAGAAGGGAATGACGTTGGTGATTCCCACAAAGGCGGAGACCAGCAGCGCATTGGGGAACCGGAAAATCACGCAGCCAATGTAGCAGAGCAGACCGATGATTGCCGAATCCACCAGCTTGCCGTCGATGAACCCGCCGAACATCCGATCCACAAAGGCCACTTCGTTGAGGAAACGGTCTGCCCACCGGGGAGGAAGTGTGCTGCGAATAATGAGCACGCTTTGCCGGGCAAATTTTTTCCGGCTGGCCAGCAGATAGCACGCCACAATCAGTCCGATGAGCATGTTGTAAAGAAACAGCAGCACTCTATACACGCTGGAACTCAGACTGCTGATCAGATTGGTGACGTAAGGCGCCAGAATGTTTCGTCCCCAGGTTTCCACTTCGGAGTACAGGGTGTTGTATATCTGATTAAACATCTGTACCAGCTCTTCATCCTCGCCGAAGGTAGCTCTTGCCCAGTCCAGGAAGGCATTGACTTTTGCCGGCAGCGTGTCCCACAGGGACATAATGCTTCGGTACAGCTGAGGAGCGATCATAATAATCAAGGCATAGACAATCAGAAGACCGGTAATCAGACTCAGCCCTACAGCCAGGGCATTGGACAGTTTCCGCAGACTTTTTGGCAGTGCGTTGGAGAAAAAGCGCTCATAATGGTTGCACAGCGGCCGCAGCAGATACGCCACCACACTGCCATAGATAAAGGGAGCCAGAATCTCGGATAAGGTGTGCAGCCCATCTCCGATGCCCCGAAAACGGTACACCGCAAAAAATACCACAATACTCAAACTGATGGCGCCGAAAATCGCCAGCATCAGATATAAATATCGCTTTATGTAAGGATCTTTCATGACATCACTTCCTGTGCAGAACTAGAACAAGTATATCAGGTTCAGCAGAGAGCAGTATGAATAAATTGTGAACAATTTCTTCGACAGTTTTTGGAGAAATCAGGAAAAAAGTTTACAATTTTCTCAGGGGGAAACGGCTTGCCAGCCCTTGCCATTTCCTGCGCAGATGGGTATACTATAAAAAATAGCCGGATAACCGGCCATGAAGACAGGAGGAACACACTATGCCGTATTATTATGGCTTCGGTTTTGATCCCACGTTTTTGACATTGGTGCTTCCGTGCCTGCTGCTGTCGCTGTGGGCCAGCAGCAACGTCAATTCCACCTTCCGCAAGTATTCCCAGCAGCTGTCTGTCCGGAGAATCACCGGAGCGGAAGCCGCTCAGCGGGTTCTGCGCAACAACGGCGTGCAGGGGGTGCGGATTGAACGGGTCAGCGGGAAACTGACGGACCATTATGACCCCAGAAGCAATGTCATCCGTCTTTCTCAGGATGTTTATGACAATACCTCCACCGCTGCCATCGGCGTTGCCTGCCACGAGGCGGGACATGCGGTGCAGTATGCTGTAGGATATGCTCCCATCAAGCTCAGAGCAGCCATTATCCCGGTGACCAACTTTGGCTCCCGGCTGGCTATGCCCCTGATTCTTCTGGGACTACTCTTCTCTGCTTTTGGTCAGATGGCGGAATCTCTGATTTATCTGGGCATCGCCTGCTTCGGACTGTCCCTGGTATTTCAGCTGGTGACATTGCCGGTGGAGTTCAATGCCAGCCGCCGGGCGCTGCAGGCCATTGAAGATGGAGGAATCCTGACCCCGGAAGAGCAGCAGGGAGCGAAAAAAACCCTGACTGCTGCGGCGCTGACCTATGTGGCGGCTACGGCTGTTTCTCTGGCACAGCTGCTGCGTCTGATTGCCATTTTTGGCGGACGGCGTCGGGATGACTGATGATCTACACACCGCTGACAAACAAGGCCATGCGTTTCGCCTACCAGGCACATCACGGGCAGCTGGACCATAATGGGGTTCCCTATATATTCCACCCCATCCATGTGGCGGAGCAGATGGAGGAAGAAATTTCCTGCTGTGTGGCCCTGCTCCACGATGTTTTGGAGGATACTCAGGTTACCACGGAGGAACTGTCCCGGGAATTTCCCCGTCCGGTGGTGGAGGCGGTTTGCCTGCTGACACGACGGGAAGGGGAGGATTACCTTTCCTATATCCGCCGCATCCGGCAAAACCCGGTGGCGGTTCGGGTCAAACTGGCAGATCTTGCCCACAACCTGGATCAGACCCGCTGCCTAGGAACCGACCTTTCCCCGGCCCGACTGAAAGTCTGGAAGGAGAAGTATACCACCGCAATGGCCATACTGACACAATAGCCAAATTTTTCCGCTTCGGTATTGACAACTGAAGCGGAATTTTGTATAATTCGCCGATGTGAAAAGTATGAAAAATGTGATTTTCTAAGGAAGAAGGGATGCTATGCCTGGAGGCAAGCACATACTCGGTAAGGGAAAGCCCCAGCGGGTTTTCGGCACAGCCAAGGTTGGCGATCGGGGGCAGATTGTGATTCCCAAGGAAGCCAGAGAACTTCTCGGCATCAAACCGGGAGATACCCTCCTGCTGGTGGGGGAAGAAGAGACGGGACTGATTGTTTCCCGCCCGGAAGTGCTGAATGATTTGGCAACGGAAATTTTGAATACTGTGAAAAAAGAGGATTAAAATCATGGAAGAATTACTGGAATTGTATCAGACAATGGGCATTTCTCCGGCGGTTTACGCCCGTGGCGAAAAAGTGCTGGAATCTCTCAAAGAACGTTTTGCAGCCATCGACCAGGTGGCAGAGCATAACCAGGCCAAAGTTTTGTGGGCCATGCAGAAAAACCGGGTGTCCGCAGCCTGCTTCGCAGCGACTACCGGATATGGCTACGATGACTTCGGCCGGGACAACCTGGAACGGGTCTATGCCGACGTATTTCATACCGAAGCGGCGCTGGTGCGGCCTCAGATCACCTGCGGCACCCACGCCCTGACAGTGGCCCTCAGCGCAAATCTGCTGCCGGGGGATGAGCTGCTGTCTCCTGTGGGGATGCCCTATGATACCTTGCAGGAGGTAATCGGCATTCGCAAAAGCCCCTGCTCTCTGGCAGAGTATGGCGTAACCTACCGGCAGGTAGACCTGCTCAGCGACGGCAGCTTTGACTACGACGGCATCCGCAAGGCCATCAATGAAAAGACCAAGCTGATTACCATTCAGCGCTCCAAAGGCTACGCCACCCGTCCTACCTTCTCCGTGACCCAGATTGGGGAGCTGATTGCCTTCTGCAAGCAGATCAAGCCCGATGTGCTGGTGATGGTGGACAACTGCTACGGCGAATTTGTGGAGACCCGGGAGCCTTCCGATGTGGGCGCCGACATGACGGTGGGCAGCTTGATTAAGAATCCCGGCGGCGGCCTTGCCCCCATCGGCGGTTATATCTGCGGAACCAAGGAGTGTGTGGAGCGGTGCGCTTACCGGCTTTCTGCCCCCGGTCTGGGACAGGAAGTGGGCGCAAACCTGGGTTTGATGCCGGCACTGTACCAGGGCTTCTTCCTGGCACCTACGGTGGTAGCCGGTGCGGAAAAGGGCGCGGTGTTTGCTGCCAATCTTTACGAGCCCCTGGGCTTCCGCTGCGTTCCCAGCGCCGCCGAGAGTCGGCATGATATCATCCAGGCAGTGGAACTGGGCAGCGAGGAAGGCATGATTGCCTTCTGCAAGGGCATTCAGGCTGCGGCGCCTGTGGATTCCTTCGCCACACCCTATCCGTCGGATATGCCCGGCTACAATGACAAGGTGATTATGGCAGCTGGTGCCTTCGTTCAGGGAAGCTCCATTGAACTGTCCGCCGACGGCCCCATCCGTCCGCCTTACGCGGTTTACTTCCAGGGCGGTCTGACCTGGAATCATGCCAAATTGGGCATTCTGATGAGCCTGCAGAAAATGGTGGACGCAGGACTGGCAACCTTATAATTGGGCTGCCACTGCACCATCCTAGAAAAACGAGAGAGGTAAGAAAATGACTTGGTTTTGGTTTTCCATTATCACCCTGCTGTGCTGGTCCGGGTCGGACTTTTTCTCCAAAATCGGCTGCCGGGATGCCAGGGACAAATACAGCCAGTTTAAGATGGTAATGGCTGTGGGCCTGGTGATGGGCCTGCATGCAGCGTACATGGTTTTTGTCAACGGTGTGGAGATTTCCTGGAGTGTGATTCTGACCTATCTGCCTGTGAGCCTGCTGTATATCGGCTCCATGACATTGGGCTATGTGGGACTTCGCTACATTGAACTGTCCATCTCTTCTCCCATCTGTAACGCTTCCGGCGCTCTGGTTGCCATCATTGCCATTGTCAGCGGCACGGCGGAGCCCATGGAGGCGCTCCAGTACCTGGCAATCGTCCTGGCCTGCGCCGGTGTCATCGGCCTGGGCTTTGTGGAGGCAAACGAGGATGAAACCCTCCGGGCAGCCCGTCAGGAAGCATCCAATTATAAGTATGCCAAATCCTGGCTGGCCCTGGCTTTGCCCATTGCCTACTGCCTGCTGGATGCTGCCGGTACCTTTGCCGACGATCTGGTTCTGGAAACCATGAATGAGGATTCTGCCAATGTAGCCTACGAGCTGACTTTCCTGATTGCCGGTATTGTTTGCTTTGTTTACACGGTCATCATCAAGAAGCAGAAGCTGGTTCCCAAAATGGAACTGCCCAAATATGTGGGCGCCGGATTTGAAACCGCCGGTCAGCTGACTTACATCTACGCCCTGGCCAGTGGCGAGTCCGCACTGGCAGCGCCCATTATTTCCTCCTACTGCATGGCCTCCGTCCTGTGGAGCCGCCTGTTCCTGAAGGAAAAGCTGAGCTGGAAGCACTATCTGTGCATCGCCATTACTTTTGCTGGTATTCTGATTATGGGCATCTACGATATGTAAATAAGGAAAGCGGCAGCGAATTTTCGCTGCCGCTTTGAAACTGTGGGAAAACCCCTGCGGGCTTTTCTGACCAACTTTTGCGGTTAGGAAGAAAATTTTTGCTTTCCTGTAACAATCAAAGCCAAAACAATACCCAGAACGCCGCCCAGCAGTTTGGCAAGCAGCAGCGCCGGAATCATCTCCGGTTCTTCTGCTACGGCAAAGCCCAGATGTGCTGCAAAGGTGGAAGCGCCGCAGACCAGAAACGCCCCGATCACCACCTTACCCCGGTTATCCATACGGGGAATCATGGCAAGGGCAGGAACCACACTGACCACGCCTACGAGCAGTCCGGTGGTGCTGGCGGCATTGAGCCCGGTGTGCCTGCCAATCCAGGCAAAGGGAACCTTCAGCACCTGCTGAATCAGCTCCGCCAGGGGCATACTGCCCAGCATGGCGATGGCAATGGAGCAGACCACTTCCATGGCTTCTGACAAAGGAGTGAGGCTTTTCAGCAGGGAAGTGCCGGTCAGATGCTGAACAGCGCCAAGGGTCAGCCCCAGAATGGCTGCTTTCTGAATCCACTTTGCCAACACCTGAAATCCATGAGCGGTTTTTTGCGGGCATCGGAGCAATCCCCAAAACAGCGGCAGACACAGTGCGGCAATGGGTAATATGCTGATAAGTGCAGTGGAAACGGGAAGTCCGCAAGCAATGCCCCCAATCAGCAGCGGCGCAGGCATCACCGCCAGACCCAGCAGAATCCCTTTGATGAACCAGGGCTGATCTTCCGGGCGCATGGTTCCCAATCCCACAGGAATGGTGAAAATAATGGTGCAGCCAAAGATTGCTGCAACCAGAATCCCGGAAAACCGTCCGATTTGCGCATTATCCGCCAAATCCATCGCCAGGGGATAACCGCCCATGTCAATGGGAAGAATCCCACCGAACAAACCGGGGTCCAGCCCCAGCATCCGAAAACAAGGGACGATGATTCCTGACAGACCGGAGGAAATCAGCGGGGCCAGACAGATGATGCCTGCCATGGACAGGGCAATGGGCCCAAGAAGCTGAAAAGCTTCTTCAAACCGTTTACCCAATCCGAACCGATTTCCCAAAAGATGATCCCCGCCGCCAATTAAGGCGCCGAAAGCCATGGCCCAGAGAAGAATGGATTGCAGGGTCATACTGTCACCTGCCCTTTCTGCAAACGATAAAAGAAAAACCCGAACTTATCCAGAAGGAAAAGTTCGGATTTCAAAGACTGGTGGACGATAACGGACTCGAACCGCTGACCCTGCGCACGTCAAGCGCATGCTCTACCAGCTGAGCTAATCGTCCATAATTCGATGCCGTCGCTCAAGCACATGATGCATTATACACGATAGGTCAGGGTTTGTCAAGCACAATTTTTCCAATTTCCGATGTTTTTATCCAACAGCCGCATCCAGCTCCTGCTGACCGGTGAATTGAATGACCAGCTGGTTGGGAAGGCATACAATCGGCGTTCCGCCGCTGCAAAATCCCCGCTGCATGCAGTGATGATCGGGACAGTTGGCGCTGGTTACCGCAATCCGGCCGCCGGATACGGTGACCTCATTCTGCCCGCCCTGGGGTGTTTCCACCGTAAAGGTTTGATCCATATGCAGGTTCACGGTTTTGATCAGGGTGCCCTGAGAGCGGATTTCGGCAAAATCGGCGCTTTCGCCCGGGGAGAGAACCCAAATGCTCAAGAGCCCGCACACCAATAAAATCACGGACAACAGGGCAATCCAATACTTTGTTTTCACGAACAATCCTCCTACGCCGGCATTTCTCGCATACATCTGCCCATTGCGGGAGGATGCCCAACAAGTATAGCAAAAAACCATGGAAAACGCAAGAAAAAGTACGAAAAACTCCTTGACTTTTTCTTCCTCAAATGCTAGAATAGACGAGCCGCATTGAAGGGGCTTAAGTTGGTGCGCCAAAACACCACGCCTCAAAAGCGAGACTACACAATATAAAGTAGGTGAAACAAATGAAAGCAGTTATCGTTACCGGAGGCAAGCAGTACACCGTGGCTGAGGGCGATGTCCTGTACATCGAGAAGCTGAACGCTGAGGCCGAATCCACCGTGAAGTTCGATCAGGTTCTGGCTGTCCTGGACGGTGAGAACACCAAGATCGGCGCTCCTGTCGTGGCTGGTGCCGCCGTGGAAGCCAAGGTTGTCAAGAATGGCAAGGGCAAGAAGATCGACATCATCCGCTACAAGGCTAAGAAGAACGAGAAGAAGCACATCGGTCATCGTCAGCCTTACACCAAGGTGGAGATCACCAAGATCGCTCTGTAATTTATGACAAGATGCGAATTTTTTACCGAGAACGACCGGATTACCGGATTTTCCGTCTCGGGTCACAGCGGCTACGCCGAAGCAGGCAGTGATATTGTCTGCGCCGCCGTTTCTGCCGCAGTTGCCATGGCCGAAGCCACCATCAATGATGTGTGCGGCGCAAAGGCCAAGGTTCGGGTCAAGGACGAGCAGGCTCGTATTACCCTGACCCTCCCCGTTTCCTGCGATGAAGAGGACAGCGTCCAGGCAGTTCTTGCCGGCATGATGCTGTATCTGTGCAGCCTGCGGGATGAATATCCTGATTATATCGAAGTTTTGGAGGTGTAACATCATGCTGAAGATTGGTATTCAGTTCTTCGCTCACCACAAGGGCGGCGGTTCCACCAAGAACGGCCGTGACTCCGAGTCCAAGCGGCTGGGCGTCAAGCGTGCTGACGGTCAGTTTGTTCTGGCTGGCAACATTCTGGTTCGCCAGAGAGGCACCCACATCCATCCCGGTGTCAATGTTGGCATCGGCAAGGATGACACCCTGTTCGCTCTGGTTGACGGTACCGTCAAGTTCGAGCGCAAGGGCAAGGATCGCCGTCAGTGCTCCGTTTACGCTGAGCAGTAATCGCGCATAAAGCCTAAAAGCTGCCGCACACTACCTGCGGCAGCTTTTTTCGTGTGCAGTGCAGAGCGCTGGGACAGCCCAGCACCGTGCAGTGAGCATGTAGGAAACCCTGTTCTTTTCAAGGAGGTATATTCGTGTTTGTAGATAAAGTGCGCATCACGGTCATTGGCGGCCGTGGCGGTGACGGCGCCGTAGCCTTTCACCGGGAAAAATATGTGGCCTCCGGCGGCCCCGACGGCGGCGACGGCGGTCATGGCGGCAGTGTGATTCTGCGGGTAAACGACAATCTGTCCACGTTGCTGGATTTCCGGTATAAACGCAAGTATGCTGCTCAGGCCGGTGTCAACGGTCTGGGACGGAAGATGGCCGGCAAGCGGGGAGAAAATCTCATTATCGAGGTTCCCAGAGGTACGGTGGTTCGGGATGCCGAAACCAACCAGATTATTGTGGATATGTCCACAGGCGAAGATTTCGTCATTGCCCGGGGCGGCCGGGGCGGCTGGGGCAATGCCCACTATGCCACGCCCACTCGTCAGGTTCCCCGGTTTGCCAAGGCCGGACTGAAGGGCCAGGAGCGGGATATCATTCTGGAGCTGAAGCTGCTGGCAGATGTGGGCCTGGTGGGTTTCCCCAACGTGGGCAAATCCACTCTGCTGAGTGTTACTTCCAATGCCAGACCCAAAATCGCCAACTATCATTTTACCACCCTGTTTCCCAACCTGGGCGTGATCTATGTGGATGAAGGCGTATCCTTTGTCATGGCGGATATCCCCGGTATTATCGAAGGCGCTGCGGAAGGCGCCGGACTGGGACATGATTTCCTGCGCCACATTGACCGCTGCCGTCTGCTGGTGCATGTGGTGGATGTGTCCGGCAGTGAAGGACGGGACCCGGTGGAGGATTTCCACGCCATCTGCCAGGAACTGGGCAATTACAGCGTGGATCTGAGCAATCGTCCCATGATTGTGGCTGCCAATAAGGTAGACCTGCTGCCCCCGAATTCGGACAACCTGGAGCGGCTGCGCGCAGCCGTGGAAGCAGCCGGCTGCGAGATGTACGAAATCAGCGCCGGTACCACCCAGGGCACCCGGAACCTGATGCGGGTGGTGGCGGAGAAGCTGCGCACCCTGCCCCCTGTGACCATTTACGAACCGGAGTATGTGGAGGTCATCGAGCCGCCCAAAGACCCCAGCGCTTTCGAAGTGGAGAATTACGGCAGCACCTGGCTGGTTACCGGTACCTGGCTGGAGCGGTTGGTGCAGAATATCAATTTCGACGACTATGAGTCGAGAAATTATTTTGACCAGCAGCTGAGAAAGTGCGGCCTGTTCACCCGCCTGGAGGAAATGGGCATTCAGGACGGGGATACTGTGGATATTTACGATATCGAATTTGAATACCAGCGATGAAAAGGTTTTTTACTTTTTGTCTATAAAGTATTTGCCATTTTCGATTTTTTCCGTTATAATAACATACGTCACCAATGTGACGTATGTTATTTTTTTCTGGGGGAAGTGCCATGATCCGGAATTTGAATCAAGTAACCTTTCAGGGCTTTGGAACGGTACCGCCGGAGCGCAGCCAAGGCAATAAAAACTTTGACAAGGCCAGCGCCACACTTTGGAACTTATCCCAGTCAGAACCTACGATTTATCAGGCCCAAGGGGAAACCTGGCTCATGGGCAACAGCGGCATGAGCGTGCTGTCTGTGGGTGCTTCCTCCGACAGTTTTCAGCATTATTATCTGGATAAGCCCGTGTGCATCAAAGATGGTGTCCTGTTCAGTCTCAGCCCCTTTATGGGAGAGGCCTCGGTGCTGATGCTTGCGCCCAATGCCCCGGAGCCGGTGGGCAAGCGGGCCTCCGATACCCTGCGGGTGGATCATCAGCTGCGGGTGGAATGTATCTACACCTTTTTCTATCAGGAGAAGGAGCAGGGTTTCCTCTTCTCCGGAGAATCCCATCCCATGGCGGAGCTGACCTATGTGGATCAGGGAGCGCTGCATTCCGTGGCTGACGGACAGGATCTGCTGCTGAAGCAGGGAGACCTGGTGATTTACGGCCCCAATCAGTGGCATATGCAGTATGCCGATATCGGTGTGGCACCCCGGTATGTAACGCTTTCCTTTGACTTGACCGGCGGGGACATATCTGCCTTGCTGAATCGGAAATTCACTGCCCCCCAGCATGTGGTTCTGCTGCTGCAGCGGATGCTTCAGGAGCAGGAGCGGATGGATGCTTACTCCAATGATATCATTTTGTCCCAGCTGAATTTGCTGCTGCTTCTGCTGCTGCGGGAGTCCGCCGCACCCCGGGCTGGGAAATTGCAGACGGTCAATGCGGTTCACTCGGAAAATGAGATTATCCGTCAGGCCCAGCAGTATATCAGCACCCACATCCGGGAAAAATTGTCAGTGCCGCTGGTGGCCAGGCAGGTGGACGTCAGCCCCAGCTATCTGACGGCGCTGTTCCATAAGAATCTGCAAATTTCCCCCGGTGAGTATATCCGCCGGATCAAGCTGCAGGAGAGCAAGCAGATGATCCGGGAGAACAACCTGAACTTTACGGAAATTGCGGCGCTGCTGCAATATTCCACGGTTCACCACTTTTCCCGGCAGTTCAAAGAGAAGTTCGGCATCACCCCTACGGAGTATGCAAAGTCAGTGCGATAATGTTTGGCTCCCGGGCAGCATTTCCCGGGAGCCGCTTTTTTTAAGAAACGTGGATAGCCCTTGCGAAAGAGAATATTGTGTTATATAATTGATAAAAATGTCTGCGGAGGCAAAAAATGGAAATGAAAGTTCTGGCTGTTGGCGATGTGGTAGGCGGACCGGGCATGGAGCGGGTGCGCCGGAATCTGCGCCAGCTCAAACGCAGGCTTCATGCGGATTTTGTGGTGGTCAATGGAGAAAATGCCGCCGTGGTGGGAATAACGCCGGATCAGGCGGAGGATATTCTGGATGCGGGAGCCGACGTGATTACCATGGGCAACCACACCTGGAGCAAACGAGATATCGTTGCTTATATGGACGAATCCAGCCGGATTCTGCGGCCCGCCAATTTTGCACCCCAGGTTCCCGGCAGGGGTTGGGGAATCTATGAAACCAACGCTGGCCCCGTGGCGGTGATTGACCTGATCGGGCGCTGCGGTATGGACTACGGCCCGGACAATCCCTTCCTGCTGGTGGAACGGATTCTCAAGGAAATCCCCTGCAAAATGATTCTGGTAGAGCTTCATGCAGAAGCCACCTCGGAAAAGCTGGCCATGGGATACCTGCTGGACGGACGGGTCAGTGCCCTTTGGGGCACCCACACCCATGTGCCCACAGCGGATGTGCGGATTCTGCCCAAGGGCACCGGATATGTGACGGACCTGGGCATGACCGGGCCCCGGGACTCGGTTCTGGGGATTCGGCCGGATTTGTCCATTGCCAAATTCCGGGGGGATCTGCCGGAACGCTACCGCTGGGCAGAGGGCCCTACCAAAATGGAAGCGGTGCTTTTTACCATTGACAGCGAAACAGGAACATGCCGCAAGGCGGAAAGGGTAGACGAATGGGACTGAAGATTTTACACAGTGCAGACTGGCACTTGGATTCTCCCTTTGCTGGCTTTTCGGAGCAGCAGCGGGAACTTTTGAAGCAAGAGCAGCGGAAGATTCCCGGAAAAATTGCGGACCTGTGCCGCCGGGAACACTGTGATCTGGTGCTGCTGGCAGGCGACCTGCTTGACGGTCAACCTACCCGGGATACGGTGGAACTGGTGAAAAAGGCGCTGCAGCAGTGCGGCGTTCCCGTGATGATCGCACCGGGCAACCATGATTTCTGCGCACCCGGAAGCCCCTGGATTACGGAGAACTGGCCTTCCAATGTGCATATTTTCACCGGTGCTATGGACAGCGTGGCATTGCCGGAGCTGGATTGCCGGGTATACGGCGCAGGTTTCCAGAGCGTGGATTGCTCCGGACTGCTGGAAAACTTCCACGCCGAGGGAAAAGAAAAGTATCTTCTGGGCGTGATGCACGGCGACCCCACTCAGAATACCTCGGTGTACAACCCCATAACTGCATCCCAGGTGAAAAAGTCCGGGCTACAGTATCTGGCGCTGGGACATATTCATAAAGCGGGTGCCTTCCGCAGCGGAAACAGCATCTGTGCCTGGCCGGGCTGTCCCATGGGACGAGGCTGGGACGAGACCGGAGAAAAAGGCGTGTGCATTGTCAAGCTGGAGGCCGAGCCGGATATCCAGGCGGTGAGCTTGGACACGGTGCGTTTTTACCAGCTGCAGACGGACATTGGCGCAGACGCTCTGGCGGCGTTGGAAGCGGTGCTTCCCGGCGCCGGTAGTCAGGACTTTTTCCGCATTACCCTGACAGGCTGCGGTGAGGTGGATTTGTCCAAAATCCGTCAGGCCCTTTGCGCTGCATACCCCAATCTGGAACTGCTGGACCAGACCGAACCGCCTTTGGATGTGTGGGCAGATGCCGGGGAAGATACCTTGGAAGGGGTTTACTTCCATATGCTGCGCAGTGCCAAGGAGCTGAATCCGGAGCATGCCAAGGAAATTCAGCTGGCGGCGGAAATTTCCCGGAAGCTGCTGAATGGGCGGGAGGTTACCTTATGAGAATCTACAAAATGACGGCTACCTTCGGCAAGCTGGAACACCAGAGTCTGACCTTGGAGCCGGGACTGAATATCATCACCGCACCCAATGAGTGGGGAAAAAGCACCTGGTGTGCTTTCCTGATTGCCATGTTCTACGGTGTGGATACCCGGGCCAAGTCTACAAAAAATGCCCTGGCCGACAAAGACCACTACACCCCCTGGTCCGGAAGCCCCATGTCCGGCCGGATTGATCTGAACTGGCAGGGCAGGGACATCACCATTGAACGAACCACCAAGCGGCGGATTCCTCTGGGAGAGTTCCGGGCTTATGAGACGGCAACGGGCCTGACGGTGAAGGAACTGACGGCGGCAAACTGCGGCCAGATGCTGCTGGGGGTAGAGCAGACGGTATTCCGCCGTGCTGGATTCATCCGCCAGGCAGATCTGCCGGTGACCCAGGACGAAGCCCTGCGCCGGCGGCTCAATGCCCTGGTTACCACCGGAGATGAAAGCGGCGCTGCCGACCGCCTGGCGGTGCAGCTGAAGGAATTGAAAAACCGGTGCCGGTATAACCGCTCCGGTTTGCTGCCCCAGGCGGAGGCGGAGCGGGATGCTCTGGAAGGAAAACTGACAGAGATGGAATCTCTGGAGACCCAGAGCAAGAAGATGAAACAGCGCATTGAGGAAGTCAAGACCTGGCTGGAGCAGCTGTATAACCATCAGCAGGCGTTGGCGTACCAGGCTGCGGAAGAGAATGCAGCCCGGGTGGCACAGGCCTGGGACGCTCTAGATCACGCAGAGCGGGAACTGACGCAGCGGGAAGAAGCCTGCGCAAAATTGGCGCCCCGGGAGGAAGCGGAGCAGAAGCTGCGGGATCTGCGGCTGTTCCGGGATGAATGGAACGCCATGCAGGCCGAGGTGCAGCGTCTTCCCCAGCAACCTCAGGAGCCGCAGATGCCCCAGCCTTTCACCGGTATGGAGCCGGAAGAGGCCAGAGCCATGGCTCACGCTGATGCTAAGACATTTGTAGATGCAAAAACCAGCAAAACGCCGGGAATCCTGATGGGAATCGGTATTTTTGGCCTGCTGGCAGCCGGTGTGCTGATGCTCTTGACCGCCTATGTCTTTGCGGCAGTGGCAGGCGGCGCCGCAGCCATTGCCCTGATTTGGGGAATTGTTGAGGCTATCTCTTCCAAAAAACGGGCAAAAGACTTGGAACGCAAATATGGTACAGCCCAGTGCAGACATTGGGAAGATCCCGTGGACGAGTACGAGCAGGCTCAAGTCATCTATGAAAGCGATCTGCGCAGATTCAAGGAAAGCAGCGGTGATGTGGAAGTGCGCATGATGGTGCTGCGGAAAAAGCGGGATTCCCTGTGCGGCGATCAGGAACCGGATGCCCTGCTGGATTTCTGGCAGCAGACGGTGAGCCAGTGGGATGGCTACTATGCCGCACGCCGGGAAGTTGCCCAGAACCGCAAGCACTTTGAAACCCTGCGGGCCATGGTCAAGCCGGCTGAAAAACCGTCAAAGCCCGACCATCTGACACAATCCGAGGCGGAAACTGCCCAGCTGCTGACAGAATGTGCTGTGGAGCAGCAGCGGCTGCAGAACCGTCTGGGTCAGTACCAGGGACGGATGGCAACCCTGGGGGATAAGCGGGAGATTGCGGCCCAGCTGGAGCAGAAGAACAAGCGGATTTCCCAGTTGGAAGAAACCTATACTGCACTGACCATTGCTCTGGAGACACTGAACCAGGCCCGTTCGGAGCTGCAGCGTCGGTTTGCCCCCAGAATTACCAAGCGTGCCCAGAAGCTGCTGTCTCAAATGACCGACGGACGGTATCACAGCCTGACGATGCGGGAGGACTTCAGTCTGCAGTCCGGCGCCGGGGAGGAGGATACCCTCCATGACAGCCTCTGGCGCAGCGACGGAACCATCGATCAGCTGTATCTGGCGCTGCGGCTGGCAGTGGCGGAGGAGCTGACACCGGAAATCCCCCTGGTTCTGGATGACGCACTGGTGCGTTTTGACGATACCCGGATGAAAGCCGCACTGGACATCCTCCGGGACGTGGCGAAGAATCGACAAGTAATCTGCTTTACCTGCCAGAATCGGGAAAAGCAAGCGCAATAAACACCAACGGCAGGGGCTTAGCCCCTGCCGTTCAGCGAGTCAAAAAAGCCTCGCAGAGTTTGCTGCGGTAGCAGCAAATAAAGTTAAAACCGTTTTCTGCCAGGGCGTGTACCTGGCAGAAAACACTTATCAGGCTGCAAGTGTGGAATTTGTCCCCCATCAGGGGACAAATTATGCGCGCAGCAGACTGCCAAAGTTTGTCGGAAAAGCCCGCAGGGGTTTTTCGACAGCCTTAAAGGCAGGGGCTTGGCCCCTGCCTTTCTTACTTATGAAAAATTGGCTGACGATTTTCAAAGGTGCAAACGTATCCAAAAATGTCCTTCAGAATTTCCGCAGCCTCCCGGGAATACTGTCCCACCCGATCACAGCGATGAGCATCGGAGCCGATGGTGACAATTTCACCGCCCAGCTCCCGGAAGCGCCGGAAGTAATCTGCCGTGGGCAAAAAGCCGCCGCAGCGGTCTACGCCGCTGGTGTTCATTTCCAATCCCTTTCCCTTGGCGGCCAGAATTCTCAGGATTTCGTCAATGATTTCCCGGTGCTCCTCATATGGCACAGGACGAGGAGCAGGGTGTCCGGCGGTTTTGCTGATGTAGGTCAGATGGGCCAGAACGTCAAAGTCCTGGTGAATCTGAACGCAGGCCAGAGTTTCTTCCAGATACCGCCGCTCTGCCTGCCAGACGGTTTTGCCTTCCCAGTAACCGGAAAAATAAACATCCAACTTGTCCACAAAGTGGATGGAGCCCAGCACAAAATCAAAGGGCCGCCGCTGCAAATCCTGCAAAAGCTGATCCTGATTCTCTTCGGTCAGGCCAAACTCCATACCTCTGCGGATTTTCAGCCCCGGAACTTCCAGATTATCATACTCTTGGTTATACTTTGCGGTATCGAAGGCCATGGTGGGGATTTTTCCCAGGGGGTCATAGTCCACATGGTCGGTAAAACAAATTTCCTCCAGTCCCGCGGCAGCGGCAGCCAGGGCCATATCTTTGCCGGTGTCGTGTCCGTCAAAGGATACCCGAGAGTGCATATGAAAGTCAAACATTCTCTATCTCCTCCCAGAATTGGCGGAACGCCGTGGGCAGCGCCGCCTGTGTGCGAATTTCTTCCGCTGTAAACCACTGAAAATTCCCGGCTGTATCGGAAACTTCCAGATAAAGCCCTTTCATATCCCACTGGATGTGGGTAAAAATATGTTTTCGGGATACCTCCCGCAGTACCTGTCTGGGGCGCAGACCCATCTGTTCCACCTGAGAAAGCGCTGCATCCAGAGGCAGATGGCCTGCTACATTGGGAAACTGCCACAGCCCCGCCAGCAAGCCGGTCTGGGGCCGCTTTTCCAGGGCATACCGTCCGTCACAGCTGAGGATGAATACGGTGCGGTTTTCCTGGCGTTTTTCCTTTTTGGGCGACTTCACCGGCAAGTTTTCAGCGGTATTGTGCTGATATCCCAGGCAGAAGCTATGGCAGGGACAGAGGCTGCATTCCGGCTTCCGGTTCGGGCCGCAGAGGGTTGCCCCCAGTTCCATCAGCGCCTGGGTAAAATCTCCGGCGTTTTCCGGGTAGACGGCCGCCAGCCCTTCCCGAATCCGTGCCTTTGTAGCGGGCAGATCGATGGGTGCGGGATCATCCAGCAAACGGGAACACACCCGAAGCACATTTCCGTCAACAGCCGGTGTGGGCAAATTGAAGGCGATGGAGCAAACAGCCCCAGCGGTGTATTCTCCGATTCCCGGCAATGCCAGCACCTGCTGGTATGTCTGGGGAAAGACCCCATCATAGTCCCGGACAATCACCTGAGCGGCTTTCTTGAGATTGCGCACCCGGCTGTAATACCCCAGCCCTTCCCAGAGCTTGTGCAAAACCTCGTCCGGACACTCTGCTAAAGCCTCCACATTGGGAAGCGCCTCCAAAAACCGGCTGTAATAGCCCTTCACGGCTTCCACCCGGGTCTGCTGAAGCATAATCTCCGAGAGCCAAATGGGGTAGGGCTGCCGGGTTTGGCGCCAGGGAAGATCCCGATGTCCGGCCGCATACCAGGGAAGCAAAGCTTCCGGAAGTTTGTCTAAAATCTGCATCAAATCGACTGTTTCACCCTTTCTAGCTGCCATGATTGTACAATAGAACCGGATATCCTGTCAAGGAGTCCCCGGGCCGAGAAAAAATAATTCTGAAAAATGAAAAATTTTGAAAAAAGTACTTGCAATTTTGAAAAAGGTGTGTTATTATACTTTGGCACTTGAGTGATGTGCTTATGCGCCGATAGCTCAGTTGGATAGAGTGACTGACTACGAATCAGTAGGTCGGGGGTTCGAGTCCCTTTCGGCGTACCAAAGAAGAATAATCCGAACCTTATCTCAGTAGGAGAAGGGTTCGGATTATTTTTGTATTTGGGACTCGAACAATAAAATGCAAATGTCCGGTGGACATTTGCTCGGCGGCTTGACGATGCCGACACAATCATGCTGCGAGTCCCTTTCGGCGTACCAGGAATCACCCGGAATCGTAAGATTCCAGGTGATTTTCTTTTTTGCGCCCACTGCACGCCAAATTCTGGAAGTTTCTACCAAAACTGACACCTGCTTTCCGGTACCGACGTACATTGGAAAGGAGGTGTTTTATTTGAAGGCGAAATTTATCCTGTCCGCCGGATTTGGAGGGCTGTGGCTGGCTATCTCCACATACTACGCCATCGGCTGGGCAGGAGAGCTTACCCAAATCTTCTCGGCGGTCTACGTCTGGTGGGTGATTGTGGGAATCGCGCTGCTGCCGGGATTTTTGATGAGCATGATGTTCTTTTCCAATCTGCTGCATCAGAAGCTGAGGCAGTATCCTCAGGTTTTTCAGGATACAACCGTGATTCTGTGTGCCCACAACGAAGAAAAAACCATTGGCGGGGCGATTCGGGCTATTTTGAATCAGGAGTATCCCGGCTGTATCCGCCTGATTGTGGTGGATAATGCGTCCACGGACCATACAAGAGAGGAAATTAAAAAATATCAGGGCCATTGCCGGAAGGATCGCTGGGTGCAATATGTTTACTGTGCCCATCCCGGCAAAGCCTATGCCCTGAACATGGGGTTGGAAATGGTCACCACGCCCTATTTTTTGACCGTTGATGCCGACACGTTCCTGGAAAAATACGCTGTGCAGCGCATTATGGACCATATTGTTTTCCGGAAAAGCGCCTGCGTGGCGGGAAATTTGTATGTGGAAAATACCAAAGCCTCTCTGGCAGCCAGAATGCAGAACTATGACTACCTGCTGAGCATTGCAGCTACCAAGCGATTCCAGGGAAGCTATCAATCCACGCTGGTTGCCCAAGGGGCGTTCAGTGCCTACAATACCGATGCGGTACGCCGGGTAGGAGGGTGGCAGGACGTACTGGGGGAAGACATCGTTCTGACCTACCAGCTGCTGAGTCTGGGCTTTGCCTCTACCTACGAACCCAGGGCGGTGGGATACACCATGGTCCCAGTTACGCTGGAGCAGCTATACAATCAGCGAAAACGCTGGGCAATCGGAATGCTGGAAGGCCTTACCGCGGTTCCGCCCTGGAAGCAGGCGACAGCTTATTCCCGATACTTTACCAGCGTCAACCTGTCCGTCATCTATCTGGATTTGGCGTATTTGTTTGGTTTCATTCCCGGGGTGATCCTTGCGTTATTCGGTTACTGCTTCTTTGTGGGGATTTTGACGCTGATTACCGTGGCGATCTGCATTCTGCTTTTCTGGAGTATGTACCGGTATCAAAAGCGCTTGGGGATACCCTTTCAAAACAGCATCTGCGGATTCGTCTTCTTTTTGCTGTTTTTCCAGGCCATTCAAAGCACGGCGGCGGTGCATGGGTATCTGATTTTCTTGCTGCATAGGGGGAAAAAGTGGAAATGAGACGAAAAAACCTCTTTTTCGTGGCGGGAATGTGGATTTTGATTGGGCTGGTCAGTATGGGCCTGCTGATGAACGTTCAGGGAAAGATTGATCCAATCCCCCAGAAAATCTCCCCCAAGGAGCCGGTTGTGGCGCTGACCTTTGACGATGGCCCCAACCCTCAATTTACACCCCAGATTCTGGATGTCCTGTATGAGCAGCAGGTACCTGCTACGTTTTTTCTGGTGGGGCAGCAGATGGAAGGGCAGGAGTGGCTCGTCCGGAAAATTGCTGCCAGCGGCCATGAAATCGGGAACCACACCGATTCTCACCCGGATCTGACCACGTTGGAAGGGCCGCAGATCTTGGAAGAGATTCAGAAAACCCAGGAAACATTGGGGGAGATTCTGCCGGATTACACCATGAAATTTCTTCGTCCGCCTTATGGAAGGCAAAATGAAACAGTTTGCCAGTCTTCGCCGCTGCCGCTGATCCGTTGGGATGTGGACAGCGGAGATTGGGAAGATCCCCAGGCCGAAGCGATCTATACAACGGTTATTGAGAATATCCAGGATGGAGATATCGTGGTTTTTCACGATGATAACCCGGAGACCGTGAAAGCTCTGGAACAGATTCTGCCTGCACTGAAGGCACGGGGATATCAATTCGCTACGGTTTCAACCCTGCTTGGTTTGAAGAAGGGGTGAAAACACTTTCTCAGGCCAGGAAACATTATTCACAGAAGGCAGACCCGACAAAGAATCGGTGTCTGCCTTCGGGATATGGAAAAAAGTGTAAAAATATGATAGAATACCCCCATAGATTGGATTCCATGGGGGCACTGTGCCTGAAGTCAGGAAAAAGCAAGAATTTGGCCATGGATTTTTTGGAAAAATCCTGATAGGATTCTGTCAGTACCAGCGGCAAGGAGGAAAGCGTAATGTCAAAACAGGCAAGCAGCCCTACCAGAGACTATGCCTGCCAGGAAGCGCAGGCGCTATGCCGGAATCTGGGGACAACCCTCCAAGGGCTTCCGGAACAGGCAGTGGAAGAAATGCGCCAGCGATACGGCAGCAATGTGTTCAAAGAGAATGGACAAGATAGCATACATAGACGGGTAATCCGGGCATTTTTTAACCCCTTTCACATCATTTTGCTGATTCTGGCACTGGTGTCCATCGTGACGGATGTGCTGATGGCCTCCGATTTTGCCCGCAATGCTTCCACTGCCACGATTATCCTGTCCATGATTCTGATCAGCGGAGTCATCCGGCTGATTCAGGAAATGCGGGCCAAACGTGCGGCAGATCAGCTGAACCGCCTGATTTATGCGGATGTTTCTGTAATGAGAAATGGTCAATGGTGCCGCATTCCGGCGAAAGAGCTGGTGGTGGGGGATTTGATTTCCTTCCGTGCGGGCGATCGCATTGCTGCGGATGTCCGGTTGACGGAGGCTTCGGATTTGCTGATTTCCCAGGCCGCCATTACCGGAGAAAGTGCGGTGTGTGAGAAGCAGGCGGGGGTGGCACCCAAAGACCCCGCACTTCCGCTGACCCAGATTCCGAACCTTGCCTTTATGGCCACAACGGTTATCAGCGGCAGAGGACAGGGAATCGTAGTGGCAGTGGGGCACAAAACCCTGTATGGGCAGTTTGAACCGCCCAAAGCGAAACGCAAAGACTCCTTCCAGGCGGGGGCCAATTCCATTGCCTGGGTGATGATCCGCTTTGTGGCGGTGCTGATTCCCCTGGTGTTCCTCCTTCTGGGGGTGACCAAAGGGAAATGGCTGGAGTCCCTGGGATTCGCCCTGTCCATCTCCGTTGGCCTGGTGCCGGAGATGCTGCCCATGGTCATTACTGCCTGTCTGGCCAAGGGCAGCGTGGCCATGAGCAAAAAGCAGACCATTGTCAAGGACATCAACGCCATGCAGTCCTTCGGCAGTATGGATGTTTTGTGCATGGACAAGACCGGAACCCTGACCAACGAGAGCATTCTGCTGGAATACTATATGGATGTTCTGGGAATGGAAAGCAAACAGGTGCTGGACTTTGCCTACTTGAACAGCGCCTACCATTCCGGGGTACGAAACCCCATTGACAATGCCATCCTGGCCTGCCAGTCCATGCCCGGACAGGCAGGGTATTATGAGGGGCTGCTCCACCGGTATCGCAAGCTGGACGAGATTCCTTTTGACTATGCCAGAAAAAGCGTCAGTGTCCTGGTCCAGGAAGAGGCAGGCCCTTGCCGGCTGATTGTGAAGGGGGAAATTCCCTATGTGGTATCCCGCTGCGCATTTGTGGCGTATCATGGTCAGATTCTGCCCATGGGAGAGGATGCCATGCAGAGCGTGTCGGCAGTTGTGGACGAGATGCTCCAAGACGGAATGAAGGTCATTGCGGTAGCAGAAAAGAGCCTGAATGGCCCTCTGGATCTGAATCAGGATGCGGAGAACGATTTGACACTGCTTGGCTACATTGCCTTTTTTGACGCGCCGAAAGCATCGGCAAAGGAATCGGTGGCGGCGCTGAAGCGGCTGAAAGTCAGTCCCAAAATCCTCACAGGTGACCAGGCGGCCATTGCCTCCTCGGTTTGCCGCCGGGTGGGAATTGACGCGGAAAAGATTCTGACCGGCTCTGCCATTGACAATATGTCGGAAGAAGAGCTGCGCCGGACGGTGGAAAGTACCCATGTATTCGCCGAACTGACCCCGGGACAAAAGATGCGCCTGGTAGCCGCACTGCAGGAAAACGGTCACACGGTAGGATTTTTGGGTGACGGCATCAACGACATTCCGGCAATGCACCAGGCGGATGTGGGCATCTCCGTGGATACTGCGGTGGATGCAGCAAAAGATGCAGCGGACGTGGTGATGCTGCAAAAAGATCTGAATGTGCTGGAGCAGGGCATCCTGGAAGGCAGAAAGACCTTTGCCAATATGCGCAAGTACATTAAAATTACCGCTAGTTCCAACTTCGGCAACATTTTTGCCATTGTCTGTGCCAGTGCCTTTTTGCCGTTCCTTCCCATGACATCTCTGCAGATTCTGCTGCTGAATCTTTTGTATGACATCTTGTGCATTGTGCTTCCCTGGGACAGGGTGGACGAAGAGGAGCTGTGTACGCCCAAAGAATGGTCTGGTAAAACCCTGAGCCGCTTTATGCTGTCCTTCGGGCCAATCAGTACGTTCTTTGACATGGCAACCTTTGCCTTCTTGTTTTATGTACTGTGTCCGATGATGTGCGGCGGGGTGATGTTCAACAGTATTTCCGATGGGGCCATGCAGCAGCAGTTTATCGCCCTGTTTCAGACCGGGTGGTTCCTGGAATCCATGTGGACCCAGGTGCTGATTCTGCACTTTTTGCGAACGGCCAAGCTGCCAATACTGCAAAGCAGACCCTCCCGGCCTGTGATTTTGGTGACCCTGGCGGGAATCGGGGTGTTTACCGGGGTGACCTTTACCCAAAGCGCCGCCCTGTTTGGACTGACCCGGCTTCCGGGGATGTACTTTGTGTTCTTGCTGGGCGTGGTGATTGCCTATATGATTCTGACCACGCTGTGCAAGCTGCTTTATCAGAAAAAATATGGGGAACTGATCTGAAAGGGGGAGATTCATTTGGAAAACAAGTTTCGTTTTGTATCGGTGGATTCTTCCCTGAAGATCTGGCTTCTGGAAAAACTGCTCCAGGACCCGCCCAAAAGTCCCTGCGCCGGGGAATTTCTGGATGGAGTCCGGGAATTGGTCAGCGGTCAGCAGACTTCGCTGCTCCTTGGTGACGGCCTGGATCAGCGGAACCAGGCAATGGCAGACACCCTTACCGCAGGAGCGCTGACCCTGTATCCCAGAAACCGAAAAGTCAGCCTGGACGGCAGGGAAGTCAGCCTGACCCCCAAGGAATTTGACATTCTGTATTTTCTGATGCAGAATCGGGGAGAGGTGTTTACCAAAGAGCAGATCTACCGTGCTGTCTGGGAAGAGGACTATTTGATGGATGACAGCAACATTATGGCCTTTGTCCGAAAACTGCGCAAAAAAATCGAACCGAATCCGGATGCCCCCCAATACATACTGACCATCTGGGGCATCGGATATAAATTCAACGAGACCATTTGACGCAGTTTGCGCCGAAACCATTTCTTGCCAAATCGCAAGGAAATCGCAAGGGTTTGACCATGTGATTTTCCTTGCGATTTTTGTATACTGTCCCTGCAAGCAACGGAAAAACCTGGCCTGGGGATTTCCGAAAAATCTGAAATTGTGAGGTGAAACACATGGGCTCCGGCCACAGTACAAAAGATGGACAAACCAACATAGGAAAAAACGGCGGGCCAATGTGCACACCTGATTTTTCCTTACCCCAAACGCAAATAGGAGGTAAGCACAATGAACAAGAACGAAAAGCGCACGCTGCTGCGCCAGACCGCAGAAAAAGCGGTGATCCGGGATGAACTGAATCGCCGGATGCAATTTGCCGCTACCAACTGTGCAGAGGATGTACTGAAAAATCTTCATACCACCCCCCAGGGCCTGGAACCGGGGAATGTGGCACTGAGCCGGACAAAGTACGGGGTAAACCGGATCACCCGGGAAAAACAGAAATCTCTGTTCAAGCGCCTGGCAGAAGCTTTTGTCAACCCCTTCACCGCAATTCTGTTTTGCCTGGCGTTGGTGTCGGTGGTTACGGACATGGTTTTTCCCCATTTTTCCCTGTTCGGCAGCACGCCGGAGGACTTTGACTGCCTGACGGTGGTCATTATTCTGACCATGGTAATGATTTCCGGCACACTGCGCTTTGTGCAGGAATCCCGCAGCGGCAATGCGGCCCAGAAATTGCTGGCTATGATTACAACCACCTGCACCGTCACCCGAAACGGACAGGAAAAAATGGAAATTCCCATGGACGAACTGGTGGTAGGCGATATCGTCCACCTGTGCGCCGGGGATATGATTCCGGCGGATGTACGGATTCTGGAGGCAAAAGACCTGTTTGTCAGCCAGTCCGCCCTGACAGGAGAGAGCGAGCCAGTGGAGAAAACCGGGATGATCAGTGTCTGCAAGGAAAGCATTACCGACTACGGCAACATCGCCTTTATGGGCAGCAACGTGATTTCCGGCAGCGCTACCGCAGTCACCGTCAGCGTCGGTGACCGCACGCTGTTTGGCTCCATGGCCTCCGGGGTGGCGGAAGAAGCGGTGCAGACCAGCTTCACCAAAGGGGTAAACGCGGTTTCCTGGGTGCTGATCCGATTTATGCTGGTGATGGTGCCGGTGGTGTTTGTGGTCAATGGCATCACAAAGGGCGACTGGGTGAATGCCTTCCTGTTCGCCATTTCCATTGCCGTGGGACTGACGCCGGAAATGCTGCCCATGATTGTCACCACCTGCCTGGCAAAGGGCGCCGTTTCCATGAGCAAAAAGCAGACCATTGTGAAGAATCTGAACTCCATTCAGAATTTCGGCGCCATGGATATTCTCTGCACGGACAAAACCGGAACCCTGACCCAGGACAATGTGGTGCTGGAATATCACTGGAATGTCAACGGAGAAGATGACAACCGGGTCCTGCGCCATGCGTATCTGAACAGCTATTTCCAGACCGGCTACAAGAATCTGATGGACTTAGCAATCATCCGCAAAACAGAAGAAGCGGAAGCAGCTGACCCCACCTTGACGGATCTGTCGGAAACCTATACCAAGGTGGACGAAATTCCCTTTGACTTTACCCGCCGCCGTCTGACCACAGTGGTGCAGGACACCACCGGGAAAACCCAGATGGTAACCAAAGGTGCGGTGGAGGAAATGCTGTCTATCTGCTCCTATGCCGAGTATGACGGCGTTGTCCACCCCCTGACCCAGGAGGTTCGCCGCAGAATCCTGCGCACCGTGGACAGCCTGAACGACAAAGGCTTCCGGGTACTGGGGATTGCCCAGAAGAACAACCCTTCCCCGGTGGGCAGCTTCGGTGCAAAAGATGAGTTTGATATGGTTCTGATTGGCTATCTTGCCTTCCTGGACCCCCAAAAGGAATCCACGGCAGGTGCCATCCGGGCGCTGAAGGAGCATGGCGTTACCACCAAAATCCTCACAGGCGACAATGACAAGGTAACCCGCACCATCTGCAAGCAGGTAGGGCTGAAGGTGCGCAATATGCTCCTGGGCTCCGACCTGGAGAAGATGAGCGATGCCCAGCTGGCCAAGGCTGCGGAGCACACCGACGTGTTTGCCAAACTGACTCCGGATCAGAAGGCCAGGGTGGTCAGTGTTCTGCGGGAGCAGGGACATACCGTGGGCTTCATGGGCGACGGCATCAATGACGCCGCAGCCATGAAATCGGCAGACATCGGAATCTCCGTGGACACCGCTGTGGATGTGGCGAAGGAATCTGCGGATATCATTCTGTTGGAAAAAGACCTGATGGTGCTGGAACAGGGCATCCTGGAAGGCCGGAAAACCTATGCCAATATGATTAAGTACATCAAGATGACGGCCTCTTCCAACTTCGGCAACATGTTTTCCGTACTGGCAGCCTCGGCGCTGCTGCCCTTCCTTCCCATGATGAGCATTCATCTGATTTTCCTGAACCTGATTTACGACCTGTCCTGCACCGCCATTCCCTGGGACAATGTGGACGAAGAATTTCTGGCGGTTCCCAGAAAGTGGGATGCCTCCAGCGTGGGCAGCTTCATGATCTGGATTGGACCTGCCAGCTCCATCTTTGACTTTATTACGTATCTATTCCTGTATTTTGTCTTCTGCCCCATATTTGTGTCTCACGGCGTTTTGTTCAACGATCTGCCCAGCCATTTTTCCGGGGCCCAGCTGGCGCTGATGCAGGCAAGCTATATCGGCATGTTCCAGGCCGGATGGTTTGTGGAATCCATGTGGAGCCAGACGCTGGTCATTCACATGATTCGCACCCCCAAGCTGCCCTTCCTGCAGAGCAGAGCCTCCGCACCGGTGACGCTGCTGACCATGACGGGCATTGTGGTGCTGACGGTGATTCCCTTTACGCCCTTGGGAACGGCTCTTGGGTTTGTTGCCCTGCCGATGACTTACTTTGCGTATCTGATTCCTTGTATTTTGCTCTATATGGTGTTGGCTACCAGCTTGAAAAAGGCCTATGTCCGCCATTATGGGCAGCTGCTGTAAAGGAGGGTATTTTATGATGAACTGGAAAATGCTTTGGATGCATCTGTTTGGAACCACCCGGTTTCTGGGGGTGGATCTGGGATTCTGGGTTGCTATGGGGGCAGTTGTGCTGATTGTGGCGGCGATGAATCTGGTATTCTGGCTGCAGAAGCCCATGCAGTAAAAAACTTTGGAAAAAAGAAAATAAAAACCGAGAGCGTGATTTTATCACGGAAGATTGCCGCCTTCCTGGGTATACTGTAGAAAAAAGAAAAAGGAGCGATCATTATGACCGTACAGAATATGAATCAGCAGCAGTATACCCAGGCAGTGCAGGGCAGCAAGCCCGTTCTGGTGGATTTTTGGGCCCCCTGGTGCGGCTACTGCCGCCGCATCGCACCGGCACTGGATAAGCTGGCCCAGCAGATCGGGGAAGAGGTTACCATTGCCAAGGTGAACATTGATGACGAACCCAAGCTTGCCGACCAGCTGGGCATTGAGGTGATTCCAACGCTGATCCTGTACCGGGACGGCAAGGCTCTGGACAGCATTGTGGCGCCGGACTCCAAGGCAGCCATCGAGGAATTTATCCGGAAGACCCTGGAGCAGTAAGGAGGTCATTATGGAGCAGCGGATTTATGACATGGTCATCATCGGCGGCGGTCCCGGCGGCTATACGGCAGCGCTCTACGCTGCCCGGGCCGGACTGAACGTGGTGGTGCTGGAAAAGCTGTCCCCCGGCGGACAAATGGCCCTGACGACTCAGGTGGACAATTTCCCCGGGGTGGATGCCGGCATTGACGGCTACACGTTGGGAGAAATCATGCAGCGCAACGCCGAATCCTTCGGCGCGGTGACGGAGCTTGCCGAGGTGCAGAGCGTGGATTTGAGCAGTGATCCCAAGAAAATTGAAACCAACGAGGGAACCTTCTACGGAAAAACCCTGGTGTATGCCGCAGGAGCAGGCCCCAGAGAATTGGGGCTGCCCAACGAGAAGGCCCTGACAGGGCGGGGGGTTAACTACTGTGCCTCCTGCGACGGGATGTTCTACAAGGAAAAAACCGTGGTGGTGGTCGGCGGGGGCAACTCCGCAGTAGAAGATGCGCTGCTGCTGTCCCGGGTGGCAAAGAAGGTTATCATCGTGCACCGCAGAGACACCCTCCGGGCAACCAAAGTCTATCACAAGCCCCTGATGGAAACGGAAAATGTGGAATTTTTCTGGAACAGCGCTGTAACTCAGCTGCTGGAGAACGGTAAGCTGAGTGGTATCGTTGTTCAGAATCTGCTGACAGGAGAAGAAACCACAGTCGACTGCGACGGCATTTTCATCAGCATTGGCAGAAAGCCTGCCACAGCCTTGGTGGACGGTCAGGTGGAACTGGACAAATCCGGATACATCCTGGCGGATGAAACCACCCGAACCTCCCGCCCCGGCGTGTTCGCCGTGGGAGATGTGCGGACGAAGGCGGTGCGCCAGATCGTCACCGCAGCATCCGACGGAGCGGTGGCTGTTCACTTTGCCGAAGAATACCTGGCAGGGCTGTAACGCCGGCATTGACATATTCCCAAACTCCGGTATAATGGAACCATCCATTTTGAATTTACTGAGGGAAAATGCCATGAATCGGGAAAATAAACGCAAACAATACGAAAAAGGCTACTACAAAACCCATGCCTGTCAGGAAGCCTTTACCTGCAAAAACTGCGGCCGTCTGGTAGTGCCGGCCGGAGCGGGCAGCGATCACCGCAACCACTGCCCCAACTGCCTGTACAGTCTGCATGTGGACATTGAACCGGGAGACCGGGAGTCTGACTGCGGCAGCCTGATGGAGCCGGTGGCGGTTTGGGTTCGGGGCAAGGGCGAGTGGGCCATTATCCACCGCTGCCGCCGCTGCGGCGAGCTCAGCTCCAACCGGGTGCTGGCTGACGATAACCCCATGAAGCTCATGTCTATTGCCATGAAGCCTCTGGCCAATCCGCCGTTCCCCCTGGAACGCATCGAGGAAATGACCACCATGATGGGCGGCGAAGGACAGATGCCTTCCTTTGGGGAAAACACCCAAGAATAAAGTAAATCCGGCGAAGCCTTGCAAAGGGCTTCGCCGGATTGGCGTTTTAAGGGGTGGTCCGCAGGATCTCCTGGGCAATCTCTTTACGGGAAGTGCAGCGATCCATGGCCTGTTTTTCAATGTAACGGTGGGCATCCGGCTCGCTCATGTGATACGTTTCAATCAGTAACCACTTGGCCCGGTTGATCAGCCGGATTTCCTCCATTTTTTCCTCCACGGTGGAGGCTTTCTTTTCCAGACGGCGCAGCCGCTCTCTGGCGGCAGCCATCCATTTGAGCCCCTGCTGCAATGTCTGGGCAGGGGTGGGCTTTGCCAGCGTAAATACCCCTTGGGAAAGAACCTTGGCGTTGGTCTGCTCGTAGACTTCAGCCCGAACCAGAAGCAGCACCACACTGCCGGGACACTGGCTGACGTCGATTGCGAACCGTGTACCGAATTCATCCGGAAGCGGGGCGTTGATGATGATAAAATCAAAACTTCTGCGCAGCAGCTCCCGACGGGCAGCGGCAGCATTGGCGGCAATACATACCGGGGAATATTCTGTTTCCGGGAGCATGGGCATCAGGGCATCCAGAAATTTCTGCACCCCGCAAACCACCAGAACACTGTAACATCGTTCTTGATATGCCAGATGGGTTCCTCCTTTCGGTTGAATTTCGGCAGGCTCACCGATTGCAGAAGCAGTCAATCAGAGCCTTGGGGAAGTGCTGGGACAGGAAGGTACTGGCGGCTGCGCTGCGGATGGCAGTGGGCAGGGACAGAGGCAGGGCCTGTAAATGGGCCACATCCCATTGAGCGGCGGTGAACAGATTCACATTTGCCGCCTGGGGCAGGGGTAGCTGCTGGGAAATTCCTTCCAGACCAGCCCAGATCAGCAGCGCAAAGGCAAGATACGGATTGGCGGTGCAGTCCGGAGAGCGCAGCTCTGCCCGCCGGTATTCTCCGTGGGCAGCGGGAATCCGCACCAGCATGGAGCGGTTGTCATTGGACCAGGAAATGAACTTCGGGGCTTTGTGAGAGCCGAGGCGGCGGTAAGACTGCTCCGTCGGATTCAAAAACAGGGTAATTTCCGGTACCCGGTTCAGGATGCCTGCCAGCATGTGCTGCATCCGGTTGTCCCCCGGGCCTTGTACGGAGATGTTGATGTGAAATCCGCTGCCGGGGTGTTCCGGCAAGGGCTTGGGAGAAAAGTCCGCAGCCAGACCGTTCCGGGCGGCAATGGTTTTTACCACGGTGCAGAAGGTGTGGGCATTGTCCGCGGCGCGGAGAGCGTCGGAATAACGGAAGTCAATTTCATTCTGTCCCGGGCCTTCCTCATGATGGGAAGATTCCGGCTGAATGCCCATCTGTTCCAGGGTCAGGCAAATTTCACGGCGGACATTTTCACACTTGTCCTCCGGGGCCACATCCATGTAGCTGGCCTGGTCGTAGGGGATTTTGGTGGGCTGGCCGTTTTCGTCCAGCTGGAACAGGTAAAATTCCAGCTCCGAGCCAAAGGCAAAGGTGTAACCGGCATCGGCTGCGTCGGAAATGGCCCGCTTGAGAATCCCCCGGCTGTCCAGAGGAAACAAGGTGCCGTCGGGATGGGTAATGGTGCAGAACATCCGAACCACCCGCCCATGCTCCGGACGCCAGGGCAGAACCATAATGGTGGCGGGGTCAGGATGCAGGAATAGGTCCGAGTGTACTTCGTCACCAAATCCGGCAATGGCAGAGGCATCCAGGGCAATGCCATAACGGAAAGCCCGTTCCAGCTCCTGAGGCATAATGGAGATGTTCTTGGGGCGGCCGAAGCAGTCGCAGAAGGCAAGACGGATGAATTTTACATCCTCTTCCTGAATATATTGCATAACCTCTTGAGGTGTATATTCCATAGGGAAACCTGCTTTCTTGTGAAGATATGGGCTTCCGGAAAAACCGGAATGGAATATGTTTACTATAGCACATTTGCGCCAGGGTTTCCACTGGTTTTTCGGCTGGGGCCGCCCATGGCGAACTTAGCAATATAGCTAAAGAAAAAGATATTTTTTGTGCAAGGTGTTGACAAAGGAAAAAACTTGTTGTAACATAAAACAGCAAGGGCAAAGGCGTCTTTGAGTGTGTACTCTTAGACGCCTTTGTCGATTTTTTGTTTGTAATCATGCCGTGAGAACCGGTGCCGGATGGGAAACCTGGGATAATTGCTCCGGGAAACTGGGAAGAATATCCCCATACGCTCCGGGACTCCTGGCAGAAACCAAAACGCTGTATCGGGAGGAACAATATGGAAAAGGGTAAACAGCTTTACGAAGGAAAGGCAAAGAAGGTATTTGCCACAGAAGATCCCCAGCTGCTGATTGTCTCGTACAAGGACGATGCCACCGCCTTCAATGGCCTGAAAAAGGGAAGCATCGCCGGAAAAGGCATTATCAACAACCAGATGAGCAACCGGCTGATGGCGAAGCTGGAATCCGCAGGCATCCCCACCCACTACGTCCAGGAACTGAACCAACGGGAAACCCTGGTGAAAAAGGTATCCATCGTGCCGCTGGAAGTCATTGTGCGCAACATTGCCGCAGGCTCCTTCTCCAAGCGTTACGGCGTGGAGGAAGGTGTGGTATTTGATCAGCCTACCATTGAGTTCTCCTATAAAAATGATGAGCTGGGTGACCCGCTGCTCAACCGCTACCACGCCCAGGCCATGCACCTGGCAACGCCCCGGGAAATTGACATTATCCAGACCTATTCCTTCCAGGTCAACGAGTTTTTGAAGGAATTCTGGAAAAGCTGCGGCGTGACATTGGTGGATTTCAAGCTGGAATTTGGCCGCCTGGAAGACGGCACCATTGTGCTGGCAGACGAAATCAGCCCGGATACCTGCCGTCTGTGGGACGCCAAAACCGGGGAAAAGCTGGACAAAGACCGCTTCCGCCGGGATATGGGCGGCGTGGAAGAAGCTTACGAAGAAATTATGCGCAGACTGGAAGCAAACCTGTAATTTGGAGGAAAACCCAATGCAAACTTGTGCGATTGTTGGAATTAACTGGGGCGATGAAGGCAAGGGCCGGATGGTGGACCTGCTGACCCGGGATTTTGATGTGGTGGTGCGCTACCAGGGCGGCGGCAACGCCGGTCATACGGTAATCAATTCCTATGGCAAATTCGCTCTGCATCTGCTGCCTTCCGGCATTTTCCGTCCGGGTGTTGTGAACATTCTGGGCAACGGCGTTGCCTTGGACCCGGAGAACCTCTGGCAGGAGATGGAGCAGGTTACCTCCAAGGGGGTTGCCCTGACGCCGGAGAATCTGAAAATCAGCGACCGGGCATCTGTGCTGATGCCCTGGCACCGGGTACTGGACGGACTGGAAGAAGCCCGTCTGAAGGATAAAAAATACGGCTCCACCAAGCAGGGTATCGCGCCGTTCTACTCTGACAAATACCAGAAGAAAACCATTCTGGCAGGCGAGCTGCTGTATCCGGAGCAGCTGAAGACCCATCTGCAGGATCTGCTGGAGTGGAAAAACCTGACCCTCACCGGTGTTTACGGCGCACCTGCTGTGACCATGGAAGAGCTGGAGCAGTGGCTGGATAATTACTGTGAAAAAATCAAGCCCTTCATCTGCGATACCGGCGCCTTCCTGGCCCAGGCCCAGAAGGAAGGAAAGAAGATCCTCTTTGAGGCCCAGCTGGGTGCGCTGCGGGATCTGGACTACGGCATCTATCCTTACACCACCTCTTCCAATGCCATTGCTGCCTATGCACCGGTTGGTTCCGGACTGCCCAGTGTGAAGCTGGACGAAGTGGTGGGCGTAGTGAAGGCTTACTCCACCTGTGTCGGTGAAGGCCCCTTCGTCTGCGAACTGTTCGGAGAGGAAGCCGAGCAGCTGCGTCAAGCCGGCGGTGAATACGGCGCCAAGACCGGCCGCCCCCGTCGGGTAGGCCCGGTGGATATTGTGGCTACCCGCTATGGTGTAGAGGTTCAGGGGGCTACCAACATTGCCCTGACCAAAATGGACGTGCTGAGCTATATGGATAAGATTCCTGTGTGCAGCCGCTATACCCTGGACGGCCAGCCCACCGATCGGTTCCCGTTCCCGGTGCTTCTGAACCAGGCAAAGCCTGTTATCGAATATCTGGAAGGCTGGAAGTGTGATATTTCCGGTGTCAGAACCTGGGAGGATCTGCCCCAGGCAGCCAAGGACTATGTTCTGTACCTGGAAGAGCAGATCGGCTGCCACATTGGCTACGTTTCCGTAGGCCCGGAGCGGGACAGCATCATTTACAGATAAGGAGAGAATCATGAAAGACCATTATGAATCCCCCTTGGGTTCCCGATACGCATCGGAATATATGCTCCGGCTTTTCTCCAGCGATATGCGAATCCTGACCTGGAGACGGCTGTGGGTTGCCCTGGCCCGGGCAGAGCAGGAACTGGGCCTGCCGGTGACGAAGGAGCAGGTGGCCCAGCTGGAAGCCCATCTGACGGACATTGACTACGCTTGTGCCGCCGCCAGGGAAAAAGAAGTGCGCCATGATGTGATGGCCCATGTCTACGCCTACGGCAAAGTGGCACCGGACGCAGCAGGCATCATCCACTTGGGCGCTACCAGCTGCTACGTTACCGATAATGCCGACCTGGTGATCTACCGCCAGGGCCTGGTGTACCTGAAAGAACAGCTGAAGAAAGTCCTGGCCAATCTGGCGAAATTTGCTGATGCCTACAAGGCTATGCCCACGCTGGGCTATACCCACTACCAGCCTGCCCAGCTGGTGACGGTAGGCAAACGAGCAACACTGTGGATGCAGGACTTTGCCTCCGACCTGGAAGAACTGGAATTTGTGATTCACAGCATGAAGTTCCTGGGCTGCCGGGGCACCACCGGCACCGAAGCCAGCTTCCTGGAACTGTTCGACGGCGACCGGGAGAAGATTGACGAGATGAACCGGCGCATCAGCGCCGCTTTCGGATTTGAAAGCTGCTTTGATGTCTGCGGCCAGACCTATCCCAGAAAGCTGGACAGCCGGATTCTCAACTGCCTGTCCTCCATTGCCCAGAGCTGCTACCGGATGGCAAATGATATCCGCCTGCTGCAGCATGACCGGCAGGTGGAAGAACCCTTTGAAAGCAGCCAGATTGGCTCTTCCGCCATGGCTTACAAGCGTAACCCCATGCGCAGCGAGCGAATCTGCTCTCTGGCCCGATACCTGATGGCGGACGCCATGAACGCCCCCATGACGGCTTCCGTCCAGTGGCTGGAGCGGACCCTGGACGATTCTGCCAACCGCCGGATCTCCATGCCCGAGGGATTCCTCTGCGCCGATGCCATTTTGCGCCTGGCGCAGAATGTTACCGACGGCCTGCACGTCAATGAAAAAATCGTGGAAAAGACCGTCCGGGAGTACCTGCCCTTTATCGCTACGGAAAATCTGATGATGGAAGCGGTCAAGCGGGGCGGCGACCGGCAGCAGATCCACGAGATTATCCGCACCTGCTCCATGGAGGCTACCGCCCGGATGAAGGCCGGAGAAAGCTGGGATCTGCTGGCGTCTCTGGCAGAACATGAAGAGTTCGGCATGAGCAAGGAAGAGATGGAAGCCGTGCTGGAGCCTTCCCTGTACATCGGCAGATGCCCGGAGCAGGTAGAGCGGTATCTGGAAAAATTGCAGCCTATTTTGTCTGATGTAACCGCAGAAACTGCGGAGATTACCTTATAACGAGGAGTATACCATGGAAGAAAAAATTCTGGTTCTGGACTTTGGCGGCCAGTACAACCAGCTGATTGCCCGCCGGGTTCGGGAGCAGCATGTTTACGCAGAAATCAAGCCCTACAATGGCATTACCCCCCAGCAGATTCAGCAGGCGGGCTACCGGGGCATTATCTTTACCGGCGGCCCCAACAGCGTCTATGATCCCGAGTCACCCCATTACGACCCGGCCGTTCTGGAACTGGGCATTCCCATTCTGGGTATCTGCTACGGCGCTCAGCTGATGGCCTATATGGCCGGCGGCCGGGTAGACAGCGCCAAGGATTCCAGCGAATACGGCAAAACCCAGTTTTATACCAGCCAGAGCCTGCTGTGGAAGGACATTCCCGAAAGCAGCATCTGCTGGATGAGCCATACCGACTATATTGCCCAAGTCCCGGACTCCTTCCGGGTCATTGCCCATACCGACAAGTGCCCCTGCGCCGCTATGTGCGACGAAGCGCGCAAACTCTATGCGGTGCAGTTCCATCCGGAAGTGACGCACACCCAGTTCGGCAAGCAGCTGCTGACGAACTTCCTCTTTGATATCTGCGGCTGCGAGGGCAGCTGGAAGATGGAGGACTTTGTAGCCCGGTCCATTGAAACCTATCGCCAGAAGCTGGAGGGCAAGCGGGTACTGCTGGCCCTGTCCGGCGGCGTGGATTCCTCTGTGGCAGCAGTGCTGCTGCACAAGGCCATCGGCAAGAACCTGGTCTGCGTGTTCGTAGACCACGGCCTGCTGCGTAAAGACGAGGCAGACTTTGTAGAAAATACCTTCCGCCAGATTTTTGACCTGAACCTGATCCGGGTCAACGCCCAGGAGCGGTTCCTGACCAAGCTGGCGGGCGTAACCGAGCCGGAGAAGAAGCGCAAGATCATCGGTGAGGAGTTTATCCGGGTGTTTGAGCAGGAAGCCAAGAAGCTGGGCAAGATCGACGTGCTGGTGCAGGGCACCATCTATCCCGACGTGGTGGAAAGCGGCGCAGGCGATGCCTCCACCATCAAGAGCCACCACAACGTGGGCGGTCTGCCGGACGTGATTGCTTTCGACGAAATTCTGGAACCCCTGCGGGAACTGTTCAAGGATGAAGTCCGGGAAGTGGGCACCCAGCTGGGCATTCCCAAGGAACTGGTGTGGCGGCAGCCTTTCCCCGGCCCCGGTCTGGCTGTGCGGATTATTGGAGAAATTACCTGGGAGAAGCTGGAACTGCTGCGTCAGGCTGACGCGATTTTCCGGGAGGAACTGGAAAAGGGCGGTGCAAGCTCCAATCAATACTTTGCCGTACTGACAGATGTACGCAGCGTAGGTGTTATGGGTGACGGCCGGACCTACGGCAGGACCATTGCCCTTCGGGCCGTGACCACCGATGACTTTATGACGGCAGAGTGGACCCGGCTGCCCTATGAGGTGCTGGAGCGAGCCAGCAGCCGCATTACCAATGAGGTGAAGGGCATCAGCCGGGTAGTCTATGACATCACCAGCAAACCCCCTGCCACGGTGGAATGGGAGTAATACGAATCCATCTTTGATCCAAATAACGAATCAGGAGGTTTCCTATGTGCGGAATTGTGGGATACACCGGTGCCCAGAACGGAGCGCCGATTTTGCTGGAGGGCCTGAAGAAGCTGGAATACCGGGGTTATGACTCGGCGGGCATTGCAGTGATTCAGGACCGAACCATCCACATTCAGAAGGTCACGGGAAGAATTGCCAACTTGTGCGAAAAGACCCAGGACGGCCGCCTGATGCCGGGCTGCACCGGAATCGGGCATACCCGCTGGGCCACCCACGGCGCTCCCACGGATACCAATGCCCACCCCCACGCCAGCAATGACGGACGGTTTGCGGTGGTGCACAACGGCATCATTGAAAACTATGTGGAACTGCGCCGGGAACTGACGGAAAAGGGCTACCATTTTGAAAGCGAAACCGATACGGAAGTGATTGTCCACCTGGTCGAGCATTACTACCATGGAGATTTTCAGCAGGCAGTGATGAAAGCGGCAAACCGTCTGCAGGGCTCCTATGCTTTGGGCATTATCTGTGCCGACGAACCCGGGCGGGTGTTCGTGGTACGGGAAGCCAGCCCCTTGATTCTGGGCGTGGGCATCGGGGAAAATTTCTTTGCCTCGGACGTTACCGCCATGGTTGCGTATACCCGCAATGTGATTTACCTGGAAGACGGGGAGTTCGCCGAATTGACGGCCAACGCCATCCGGGTGTTTGACTGTGCCGGCCGGGAGATTCCCAAACTGATCAGCCGGATCACCTGGGACATTCAGGCGGCGGAAAAGGGCGGCTACGATCACTTTATGCTCAAAGAAATCATGGAGCAGCCCCGGGCCGCCAAGGCAACCATTACCCCCAGAATCCAATCCGGGCAGATTCAGCTGGATGACCTGGATCTGGACTTTGGAAACGTCCGCAGAATCCTGATTACCGCCTGCGGCTCGGCGTATTATGCCGGCTGTGCAGGAAAATATACCATTGAAAAACTCTGCCGCATTCCGGTGCAGACGGAGCTTGCCAGCGAGCTGCGCTACGCAGATCCTCTGGTGGATGAACATACCTTGCTGATTGTCCTGTCCCAGTCGGGAGAAACGGCGGATACCATTGCCGCCATGAAGGAGTGCCGCCGCAGGGGTGCCAAGGTGCTGGCCATTGTCAACGTGGTGGGCAGCACCATTGCCAAGCTGGCAGATTATGTGCTGTACACCTGGGCAGGTCCGGAAATTGCGGTAGCTACCACCAAGGGCTACACCACCCAGCTGCTGGTATTGTACCTGTTTGCGCTGTATGCTGCCAAGAAGCTGGGCACCATAGAGGAAACAGAATACCGCCGTCTGGTATCTTGCCTGAAAGCGCTGCCCAAGCAGATGCAGCAGGTGCTGGATATGAACCCGGCTATTCCCCGATTGGCGAAGAAATACCATCAGGCCTACTCCATGTTCTTCATCGGCCGGAATACCGACTATGCCGTGGCCCTGGAAGGGGCGCTGAAGATGAAGGAAATTTCCTACATCCATGCCGAATCCTATGCCGCCGGAGAGCTGAAGCACGGGACCATCGCCCTGATTCACGAGATGCAGCCGGTGATTGCCCTGTGCTGCAATGAGTCCGTGACGGAGAAGACCATGAGCAACATCATTGAGGTCAAAGCAAGAGGGGCGGAGGTGCTGGCAGTTGCCCACCGGGAAAATCAGAAAATTGTCTCTTTGGCGGACGATATGATTTATGTTCCCAAAGTGGACCCGCTGCTGTGCGCCTGTGTGGAGATCATCCCCTTGCAGATGCTTGCCTACCATGTGGCGAAGGAAAACGGATGTGACATTGATAAGCCAAAGAATCTTGCCAAATCCGTGACGGTGGAGTGAGAAAAGGAGAGACTGGCATATGACGAAATATATCTTTGTAACCGGCGGCGTGGTTTCCGGCCTGGGCAAGGGCATTACGGCTGCCTCCCTGGGCCGGCTGCTGAAGGCCCGGGGCCTGAAAGTGGCAGCCCAGAAGCTGGACCCTTATATCAACGTCGATCCGGGTACCATGAGTCCGTACCAGCACGGAGAAGTCTACGTCACCGAGGACGGTGCGGAGACAGATCTGGATCTGGGCCACTATGAGCGGTTTATCGACGAAAACCTGAACCAGTATTCCAACCTGACCACCGGCAAGGTTTACTGGAATGTGCTGAACAAGGAGCGCCGGGGAGAGTATTTGGGCTCTACGGTCCAGGTCATTCCCCATGTCACCAACGAAATCAAGGAGTTTGTCTACCGGGTGGGCAAGCAGACCGATGCCGACGTGGTGATTACGGAAATCGGCGGTACCATCGGTGACATCGAGTCCCAGCCTTTCCTGGAAGCCGTGCGGCAGATTTCCCTGGAAGTGGGCAGGGAGAACAGCCTGTTCATCCATGTGACCCTGGTGCCCTTCCTCCGGGGTTCTGATGAGCACAAATCCAAACCCACCCAGCATTCCGTCAAGGAACTGCGGGGTGTGGGCATTGACCCCAACATTATTGTTTTGCGCTGCGACGAACCCCTGGAGCCTTCCATTTTCCAGAAAATCAGCCTGTTCTGCAACGTAAAGCCGGACTGCGTCATTGAAAACATCACCCTGCCGGTGCTGTATGAAGCGCCGCTGATGCTGGAAAAGGCGAATCTTTCCGCCATTGTCTGCCGGGAATTGGGGTTGAAAACCCAGGAGCCGGATCTGACGGACTGGAAACAGATGGTGGAAAATATCCGCAGCAGCAGCCGCAGCGTGACCATCGGTCTGGTGGGAAAATATGTCCAGCTCCACGATGCCTACCTGTCCGTAGCGGAAGCCCTGCGCCATGCCGGCTACAGCCAGAACGCCAAGGTAGACATCCGCTGGATTGACTCCGAAACCCTGACACCGGAGAATGTAAACAAGGAACTGTCCGGACTGGACGGTATCTTGGTTCCCGGCGGCTTTGGCGGCCGGGGCATTGAGGGCATGATTCTGGCGGCAAAGTTTGCCCGGGAGCGGAAGATTCCCTATTTTGGCATCTGCCTGGGTATGCAGATTGCGGTGATTGAATTTGCCCGGAACGTGGCAGGTCTGACCGGTGCCAATTCCGGCGAATTTGAGCCGGAAGGGAAGTACAAGGTCATCGATTTCATGCCCGGACAGAGCGAAGAGGTGGACAAGGGTGGCACCCTTCGTTTGGGGGCCTATCCCTGTGTAATTGCCCCCGGAACCACTATGGCGCGGTGCTATGGCCAGAACCAGATTCAAGAGCGGCACCGTCATCGGTATGAATTTAATAACGATTATCGTCAGCAGCTGACCCAGGCGGGGTTGGTGCTCAGCGGAACATCTCCCGATGGCCGCCTGGTGGAGACGGTGGAGTTTCCCGGAACTGCTTTCCATGTAGGTGTTCAGTTCCATCCGGAATTCAAGAGCCGCCCCAACAAGCCCCACCCTCTGTTTGTGGGCTTTATCCGGGCAAGTTTGGACGGAAACAAATAAAGTTTCCTCGTTTTCAACCGGGAAATGTGTGGGATTTGCCACTGGAAAATAGGAAAACGCTGTGATATAATCAAAGAAAACATAGTATCGCAGCGCAGAAGGAAATTGCCTCTGCGGGAACAGGAGATCTTATGGAACTGGATATTCAGAAGGTAAAACAGGATTTGGTTCAATGGGTACGGGACTGGTTTGACAAGAATGGTCCCGGCTGCAATGCAGTGATCGGCATTTCCGGCGGCAAGGACAGCTCTGTCTGCGCTGCTCTGTGCGTGGAAGCTTTGGGCCGGGGCCGGGTCATCGGCGTGCTGATGCCCAACGGCATTCAGGATGATATCGATGACAGCTACCAGCTGGTGCAGCATCTGGGCATCCGGCATTTCACCATTCCCATCGGTGTTCCGGTGGCAGGTGTTCACGAGGAACTGCAGCATGTGGGCATTGCCGCTTCCGAACAGACGGTAATCAATCTGCCCCCCAGAATCCGGATGTGCGTGCTCTATGCCGTGTCCCAGTCCATGAATGGCCGGGTGATCAATACCTGCAACCTGTCTGAGGACTGGGTCGGTTATTCCACCCGCTACGGTGACAGCGCCGGTGACGTGTCCCCCCTGGGCAAGCTGACGGTGCAGGAAGTGAAGAAACTGGGCCGGGCTTTGGGCCTGCCGGAGAACCTGGTGGAAAAGACGCCCTCTGACGGTCTCAGCGGCAAGTCCGACGAAGATAAGCTGGGCTTTACCTACGCTACCCTGGACCGCTACATCCGGGAAGGCATTTGCCCGGACGAAGCTACCCGGAAACGGATTGACGATCTGCATGAGAAGAATCTATTCAAGCTGGCGCTGATGCCCACCTTTAACCCCAATCAGAACTAACGAAGCGGCCGGTCTCCATCAGGAGACCGGCCGTATTGGTTTCGGGCTAGAAAAATTTGCTGTCAGGATCCTCGATCAGCAGTTTTCTCTTCTTTTTCAGGTTGAGAAACCAGGTGCAGACGGCATATAGCAGGGCAAAGACACCCAGATATGCCAAAATGGACAGAAGCGGTGGGATGTCGGGCAGGAAAGAGGTGATGTTGGCGGCAAGAATGGATAGCCAGAAATTCATTCCCAGGGAAACGTGTTTCCGGGGTGCCATCACCAGTTCTTCATCCAATTCGGACAGTTCCTTAAACAAATCAAATTCACTCATACCGTATATTCCTCCTGTTGCAGAAGTAAACGCAGTTTTTCCCGGGTGCGGAAAAGGGTGACGGTTACACTGTTTTCCGTACATCCGGAGCTTTTTGCAATTTCTTTGGTGGATTCTCCAAAATAGTAGCGGCGTACAAAAAAGCTGCGTTCCTTTTTCCCCAAAGACCGGACAAACCGGTTCAGAACCTCCTTCAGGGCGATTCGCTCCGGTTCCGGTACGGCGGAGGGGTCTGGAATACATTCCGCCAGTTCATCCAAAAGGACGGTTACGCTGCTTCTTTTTTGCGCCTGGGTGCGTTCCAGGTGGTGCAGAGCGGTATTCCGGGCGGTTTTTGCCAGATAGGCCCGGAAATATTTGGGTTTCGCCGGGGGAATGCTGTTCCAGATTTGGAACCAGATGTCATTTAAGGCTTCTTCCGCATCGCAAACGCAGGGGAGAATACCAGATAGAATCCGGCGGCAAAGACCGCCGTACTGGCGTTCCATCTGTGGCAGGGCCTGCTCATCCCGCTGCCACAGCAGAGTTACAATTTCGTCCATGGTACTGCCTCCTTCTGCTTTCTTAGACCGGAATCGGAAGAAGATCCTTACAGATCATTTCTGCATTTTTATAGAAAATGTCCCCAGTTCCACCGGGAACTGGGGACGAATTTTATTTTGCCGACAGATCCACGGCTCTGCGAATCAGAGAGTGGGCAGGGACGGCTTTGGGCAGCTGGATGGAGAAGATCATCTGGGGCTTTTTCGGCTCTTCCAGAGGATTGCCTTCTTCGTCAAACATACCTTCAGCGGTGATGGAGAAGGGGCGCAGGTCAGGGCCAACCACTTCCAGGGCATCGCCTTTGCGGAATTTGTTGTTCAGGCTGCACCGGGCCAGACCCGTTTCGTCGCAGGATTCCACCTTGGCGCAAATCTGCCACTGGCGGATGTAGCGGGAATTTTCCACATACTGTCCCGGCTCACCGAAGTAAAATCCGGTGGAGTAAATCCGATGGGATACATGCTCCACTTCTTCCCGCCAGACTGGGTCCATGGGGCGGCCTGCGGCCACATCGTCAATGCAGTGCCGGTAAGCACCGGTGACGATGGCAGCATAGTAGGCAGACTTTGCCCGGCCTTCAATCTTGATGCAGTCCACACCGGCGTCCATCAGTTCTTTCAGATGGTCGATCATGCACATATCCCGGGAGTTGAGAATGTAAGTACCTTTTTCGTCCTCAAAAACCGGGAAATACTCTCCGGGCCGCTTCTCTTCCATCAGGGCGTACTGATACCGGCAGGGCTGGGCACAGGCACCCCGGTTGGCGTCCCGCCCGGTCATGTAGTTGCTCAGAAGACACCGGCCGGAGTAGCTGACGCACATAGCGCCATGGCCGAAGGTTTCAATCTCCAGTTCCTGGGGAACCTTCTCCCGAATCCGGATAATTTCCGGCAGGCTCAGCTCCCGGGCCAGCACCACCCGAGTGGCACCCAGGTCATACCAGGCCTGGGCGCAGGCGTAGTTGGCTACGGACTGCTGGGTGGAGATGTGGCGCTGACAGTGGGGGGCGTATTTTCCTGCCAGGGTGAAAGCGCCCAGATCCGCTACAATCAGCGCATCCACGCCCGCATCGTCCAGCTGCTCCAGATATTGGGGCAGCTGATCCACTTCTTCATTTCGGGGCATGGTGTTGACGGTGACGTGGCATTTAACACCATGGTCGTGGGCGAATTTTACGGCGGCGGGCAACTCCTCCGGGGAAAAATTCCCCGCAAAGGAGCGCATACCAAAGCTGGTACCGGCAAAGTACACCGCATCGGCACCGTAAAGCACCGCCATTTTCAGCCGTTCCATATCCCCGGCGGGGCTTAGCAGTTCTAACTTTCTCATGATGCCTCCGCAAACTGGGCTCTGTAAGCCTCGTGTTCTTCGTAGGTGGTGGAGAACTGGTGCATGCCGGTGGCCGGATTCAGAACGTAGTAGTAATAGTCGTGGGCTTCCGGATTCAGAGCAGCCTGGAGGCTGGAAAGACCCGGGTTGGCAATGGGGGTGGGGGTCAGACCCACGTTGGTGTAGGTGTTGTAGGGGCTGTCGATCTGGGTGTTGATGGTGGTATTGTCGCCGCCCTGGGCATAGACCAGCGCTGCGTCAATGTTCAGATAGGCAGGGGTATCGCCCCAGCGGAACAGACGATTGTAGATAACACCGGCAATCTTGGGACTTTCGGCAGGGGCGGCGGATTCCTTCTCGATCAGGGATGCCACAATTACCACTTCCCGCACGCCATAGCTGCCGCCGGTGACGTTGGCGTTGAGGGTATCCAGCTGAGCACGCATTTCCTCGCTGAAACGGAATTCAAAGTTGTCCAGCATTTTCTCCAGCGCCTCTTTGGGGGAGGAGTTCTTGTAGAACTGGTAGGTATCCGGGAAGAGGAAACCTTCCAGGCAGTACTCACTGCCCCGGGGAATGCCTTCCAGGAACCAATGCTCGTCCAGTTCGCCGCTGGCGGCATAAGCACCGATGTCCACAGCGGTGCAGATCCGGTTTTCCTCCAGCAGGGCGAAAATCTGACGGCAGGTGTAGCCTTCCGGAATGGTCAGCTCCACAACTTCACGGCTGGAACGGGGGGTCATGGCATTTACCATGGCGTGGTAGTCATAGCGGGTGTTCAGGTCATAGATACCGGGCTGAATGTCCTCCTCAGCGTCGGAAAGGTCGGCATAGAAGTTAAACAGACTCTTGTAGCGAATCAGGCCGTTGTCGTAGAGTTTGTTTGCAATGTCTTCCATGGTGTCCGATTCGTAGATGGTCAGAGTCACCACCCGATCCTCCCGCCCGAAGGCCAGAACTTCCGAAGCGCAAATCCACATCATCCGACCGGCGGTGACACCGATGGCCAGAATCAGAGCCAGCCACACACAGGTTACCAGAATATTGGGGATACCCAGCAGACCTTCGCCTTTTTTTCGCTTGGGGCGGCCTTTCCGGACAGGCCGGACAGGTGCGGCAGGCTCTTCCGGGGGAGCATTGAACATCTCGTCAAATTCCTGCCCGTTGTCCCGATATTCCTGATCGGCAGAGTCAGGGGCAGCTTCCGGTTCTTCGGCCTCTGCCAGGTCCGGATCGTCCAGAATGCTCATGTCAAAAGGCGGCTCTTCTTCATCATGGCCCAGCATGCCATGATAGTTCATAGCCCCTTCATCCGGGGTGATTTCCTCACCCATGGCAGGATCGGTGAGCATATCCTGGGCGGTGTCCTGGGAAATGGATTCCTCATTGGGTTCCTCTTCGCCCACATCGGGAATCCGTTCCATGAAGGAGCTTCCTCTGCTTACGGGTTCGGTTGCTGGTTCGCTGTCTGCGGCATCAAAAGAAATGTCCACAGGGGGTTCTTCCACAGGAACATCCGGCTGGGAAGAGAAGAATTCTTCTTCCAGTGTAGTTTCTTCCTCCGGAATGTCCGAAAAATCCTGGGGCAGAAACTCAGGCTGCTCAGGAAATTGTTTGTTGTCCATAATTCTTCCTCCCGGTTACCGGATTACAATCTGCCGGGCAATGGCGTCGGCGGCTTCCTGGCCTTTCAGCGCGGCAATCAGGGCAAGACCAAAGGGAATGGCGCATCCGGCAGAGGTGCCGGTAATCAGCTTTCCATCGGTGACGGCAGCGGCATTTTCCGCCATCTTTGCGCCGCCCATTCCCGCTTCACAGCCGGGGTAGCAGGTGGCATTTTTGCCGTCCACAATGCCCAGATCCGCCAGAACCGTAGGACCGGCGCAGATGGCGGCGGTGTACTTGCCGTTTTCCCAGGCGAAGCGAATCACATCCATGGCAGCCTGGCTGGCCCGGATAGAGGCAACGCCCTTCAGTCCGCCGGGAAGCACAATCATATCCAGGTTGGTCAGATCCATTTGTCCCAGCTCCAGGTCGGCCTCCACGCCAATGCCGTGGCTTCCGTATACAACTTTTCCGTTAATGCCCACAGTGGCAGCGTCTACGCCGGCCCGGCGCAGCAGATCCAGGGGCGCAATGGCTTCGGTTTCTTCAAAGCCGGTACCAAGCAACATGTAAACCATATTCAATCCTCCAAGCATGCCGCAACATGGCGGTATATTTCTTCGTGAATGTCTTCTATGGAGCGCATCTTTCCGTCGCGGACACACTGAATCATGGTCCAGCCGTAGAAGGCGGCGGCGCTGCGCCCAATGTGACGGCAGGTGGCCAGGTAACTGGTATCCTGCTCGTGAATGTCTGCGTGGGTGTGGGTATCCTGCTCCCGGCGGCGCATCAGCTGTTCGGTAAAGTCCGTGGGAACATCCAGGTAGATTACCAGATCCGGACGGGGAAGCCCCAGTTTGTCATATTCAAAATCATACAGCCAGGCCAGAAAATCCGACTGTTTTTCCGCAGGTTCTTTGGAAGTCTGGTGAACGGCGTTGGAAGTGGTATAGCGATCAGAGACGATCAGACCGCCGCCTTTATAGTACTGTCCCCAGACTTTCTGAAAGGATGCATAGCGGTCCACGGCATAAAATGCCGAAGCTGCATAGGCGTTCACATCCCCGGGATGGGTGCCGAATTCTCCGCCCAGATACATCCGGATCAAAGCAGAACTCGGTTCGCTGTACTGGGGAAACACCAGCTGCTCAAACGCTTTGCCTTCCTGTTTCAGCCGCTGGGTCAGCAGCCGGAATTGGGTAGACTTACCGGAACCGTCGGTGCCTTCGATAACAATTAGTTTGCCCATTTCTGATCTCCTTATGGTATGGACAGAATAAGATATTCTACAATATACCATATTTTCCCCCTTTTGTCCACCATTCGGGGGGACGGCATTTCTTAATTTTCTGCAAACCCGATTTCGGCAGAAAACGGAGCAAAGGGAAAATAAGTTGCAAAGTATCAAAAAAGATGGTACAATTACCCAAAAGATTCTGAAAAAGGAAGCAGATACATGGATGTTACATTTGAAAGCCTCGGCTTGTCCCAGGCAATGCTGAAGGCTTTGGAGCAGAAGGGGTATGGTTACCCCACCACCATTCAGGCAGAAGCGATTCCCTATTTTATGCAGTGGCGGGACGTGATTGCCAAGGCACCCACGGGAACGGGCAAAACCTTTGCCTTTGGCATTCCCATGATTGAACACATTGACCCGGAGGTAGAAGGGGTTCAGGGATTGATTCTGGCACCTACCCGGGAACTGGCCATCCAGATCGGCGATGAACTGCGGGGCCTGCTGACCTATTACCAGGGAATCCGGGTGGCGGTGCTCTACGGCGGCGCCGGAATCGGCGGACAGATCAAGCAGCTGGAGCGCAAGCCCCAGATTGTGGTGGCAACCCCCGGACGGCTGATGGACCATTATAACCGCAAAACCATCCGTCTGGACAAAATTCAGACCGTGGTACTGGACGAAGCCGACCGGATGCTGGATATGGGATTTTTCAAGGATGTGACCCGGATTATTGAAAAGGTAAAGAACCGGAAGAATCTGGGCCTGTTTTCCGCTACCATTTCCCAGGAGGTCATGACGGTTTCCTGGATGTACCAGCGGGACGAGGTGGAGATCACCGTGGAACCGAAGCAGGAGGACCGGCCGGATATTGACCAGTTTAGTCTCAGCTGCACGCCTTTGGAAAAAGCCGAGACTGCTTTGCGGCTGATGCGCAGCCAGGGCTACGAGCGGGTGATGATTTTCTGCAACACCAAGCACATGTGCCAGCGGCTGACGGAGGAATTCCAGCGGGCCGGTGTGGACTGCGACTGCATCCATGGAGACATCCGCCAGAGCCAGCGGGAAAAGACCATGCAGCGCTACCGGGATGGCAAGCTGGCGGTTCTGGTTGCCACAGACATTGCCTCCCGGGGCATTGATGTGGATGATGTGGATTGCGTCATCAACTATGATATCCCGGAAGAAAATGAATATTACGTCCACCGGGTGGGCAGAACCGGCCGTGCCAAGAGAAAAGGTGTGGCCTGGAGTTTGGTCAGCAATTTCCCGGAAAAGGCGAAGCTGGAGGAAATCTGCAAATTCTGCCAGTTTACCGTCCGGCCCATGGTTTTGGCGGCGGATGGAACGCTGACAGAGGAAGAAGTCAAGGCACCCACACCGCCCAAAAGGAGATTCCGTTGACACCCCGGGAGAAGGGCTTTCTGCTGCTGACCAGCCATTTGGGCAATCCTCAGCGTCCAGTGCTGACCACCGCCCAGCTGCGGGTGTTGGTGGAGCGGATGCGGCAGTCGGAGTGCACCCAGCCGGAGCGGGAGGTAACCAGCGCAGACCTTTCCCGTCTGGGCTATAACCGGGAAATGTCCCAGCGGATTGCCCGGCTTCTGGAAGAGGGGCAGCTGCTGGAAAGGTATCTGCGCCGGGGTGCTCAGGCAGGCTGCATCCCGTTGACCCGGGTCAGCCCGGGATATCCGCTGATTTTGCGCCAGCGGCTGGGATTGGACAGCCCCGGGTGTCTGTGGAGCAAAGGTGACCTGAGCCTTCTGCGGACGCCTGCTATTTCCCTTGTTGGCAGCCGGGAGTTGGGGCAGGACAACCGGGTCTTTGCCCAACAGGCAGGCCGTCAGGCGGCAAAACAGGGGCTGACCCTGATTTCCGGAAACGCTCGGGGAGCAGACCGTACGGCCCAGGAAGCTTGCCTGGAAGCAGGGGGGACCGTAATCAGCATCATTGCCGATGAACTGGCCAAGGTCGAACCCAGAGAACATGTGCTGTATCTCAGTGAGGACGGGTTCGACGAGGGCTTTTCTGCCCAACGGGCCCTGAGCCGGAATCGGTGCATCCATGCCCTGGGGCAAATCGTGTTCGTCGCCCAGGCGACCCTGGGAAAAGGCGGAACCTGGGATGGAACGGCGCGGAATCTGCGCTTTGGCTGGAGCCCGGTGGCCTGTTTCCGTGATGGAAGCCCTGCCTCCCAGGAATTGGAGCAGATGGGGGCTTATTTGATCGGCACAGAGGATCTGGAGGATTTTTCCACCCTTCCGGAGCAGCCAAGCTTTTTTGCATAAAAGTACAATAAAAATCCCTATGACCTACGGTCATAGGGATTTTTTGACGGTTACAGGGCGTTTTTTGCCCAGGTGGTGATCGCCTCTTTGCTGTCTTTGACCTGATGTCCCAGGATGGAGAAACCGGGCTGCACATCGGCGCCGGTGCAGTACTTTTGCAGATCCTGAACGGAGTTTGCCAGGCCGCTGCCTTCATTTGTGCACAGGGGATGAATTTTCTTGCCGGTCAGATCATAATGTTCCAGGAAGGTGAAAATGCACATGGGAGCTGTGCCGCACCAGTTGGGGTAACAGACAAACAGCGTATCATATTCTTCCAGACTGGGAAGGTAATCCTTGATTTCCGGTCTGGCGTTGGTTTTGGCCTCGGAAGCGGCTTCCTTGCAGCACTCCCGGTAATTGGAGGAGTAGGCTTTTACGGTGTCGATTTCAAACAAATCGGCATCCAGCGCTTCCTGGATGAATTCTGCGGCATATTCGGTATTGCCCTTTTCCAGAACCTGGGTACCGCCGGGCATGAAATTTTCTCCTTTGTGGGAGAAGTATACCACCAATGTCTTTGCCATGATAAATGCCTCCTTCGTGATTTGCTAATCACAGTGTAAAAGGAACTGCCCAAAAAGTCAACCATAAATCCGGGCAGACCATGGGCCAGGTTGACGCAGAGGCAAAATTATGGTAAAGTGTTGCGGTAATAAAGTGAGGTTTCAACATGCGTGTATGTTTTCGGCGGGCGGTGTGCCTGTTACTGTCCGTAATGTTACTTATTCCCGCTGTTTTAACGGCTGGGGCCTATGAAAAGGGCGATGCTTTCCACAAAGACTTGTCTGTCTGGATTCAGAACGAGGATCGCCGGGAGTATGTGGAAATGATGCTCGATTACCATATCCGTACCGATTCCATGGTTCGCGATGCCTTGGATGGAGGATTTGCGGCGGTATTTCTGTTCGACGGGTGCTCGGACAATATGGATGACCGGGAATTGTCGGATTTGTCCTACTACCGCGTCAGCGGTATCTGTGTGGTCATCAAGAAGGACGAAATGGGTCAGCTGCGGATGCTGTATTTCAACGACCAGTGCAGCACCATTCCGGATCATCCCCTGAAGTATGGTGCCTGGCAGCTGCCGAAGGTGGGCTCTGTGGGGCCTGCTACGGTTTGCGATGGTACTTACCAGCTGTATTCCGTCTACCATAAGGGCCGATACGAAGCCCTGAATGCCCGGACAGAGTATTATGATGCCAAGCTGGATGCGGTCTATATGGTTCCGGAGGGGTATGTGGTTTCCCGGGCTACGGAAATCAATGTCCATACCCGAACGACCAACCATGTGCTTTCCTCCGGAATGTGGTCAGCAGGCTGCCCCTTGGTAGGCGGCGGGGAAGCCTGGGAGTTCTGGAAGCTGATGTACGCGGTGTATTACACCAGCTTTGACGAATTTGAACTGGATACCTTTGTGGGAAGCCTGACCATTGACCGCCAGGCCCTTCGCCACGAGATGTATACCCTGTATGAAGATCCCGATGCGGTAGACCGGATTCTGGAACATTCCCGCAGCGTCCAGCCGGAGCAGTATCTGGAAGAATGCATGGAAATTGAAACGTACGCAACGGAAAAGGTCATGTCAGCAGGAAGGGAAACCGAGCTGATGACCCTGCCCTGCAGCAATGCAACCGACGCCCGTTCCCGTCAGGTAACGTCCATTGACAAGTGGGAGACGGTGACGCTGCTGCGCTGCCTGACCAATACCCAGGGAAACCGGTGGTATCAGGTGCAGCTGGGAGAAGAAACCGGCTATGTCTATGCCGGAGACCTGGTCAACAGAGGCTGGCTTGCCCGCCTGATGGATTGGCTGAGAGAATAGAAAAATCCCTGCTTCTTGTGTGGAAGCAGGGATTTTTGCTGCAAATAAAGATGCCAATTATTTCAGAATGCCCAGGGCCATATCCCGGAACAGTCCCGGCGTGCTTTCCAGCTGGGCATAGGTTCCTCTCTGTACAATCTCGCCGTGATCCATGACGATGATTCCGTCGCAGTTGCGCAATGTGGTGAGCCGGTGGGCAATGGAGAGAATGGTGGTTCCGCATTCGTCCTTCATTTTTTCGATCTCTGCCTGGATGTGTTTTTCCGAGGTGTTGTCCAGAGCGGAGGTGGCTTCATCCAGAATCAGAATCCGGGGCTTGCGCAGGAAAATCCGAGCCAGGGCAATCCGCTGCCGCTGACCGCCGGAGAGATTTGTGCCCCCTTCGGACAGAGTAAATTGGTAGCCCCCGGGGAGCTTTTCAATATCAGCGGCGATGCTGGCTTTCCGGGCGGCATCTTTCACTTCTTCCAGGGAAACTTCCCGGGTCATGCCGTAGCAGATGTTGCGGTAGACCGTGTCGGCAATGAGAAATGGGGTTTGGGGAACCAGGGCCACAACTTCTGCCAACGCACGCCGGGACAGCCTGCCCAACTCTGTGCCGCCTAAGTACACTGCTCCCTGGGCCTGCTCCAGTTTGTCCACAAGTTTAATCAGGGTGGACTTGCCGCAGCCGCTGGGACCGGCGATGCCGATAAATTTCCCGGGCGCAACCTGGAGACTGACTTCGCTGAGAATCCGCTCCTGAGGCTTTTCCGGGTAGGCGAAGCTTACCTTGCGGATGTCAATGTCGTTGCCGGAGGGAACACCGTCAGACAGGGAAGGAGCGTAAGAAAAATCCCGGGGAATGTCCACCATCTGGAAATAATCCTCAGCCAGAATGACACATTCCGAAAACTCATCAAAATCCGGTGCAGCTCCCGCAGAGGGCCGGTCAGCTGGGTAAAGCACAGATAAGCCGTCAGCACAGTGCCCACACTGATAATCTGCTTGGATGCCAGAAACACGGAAATGCCGATGACCAGTACGCTGAAAACCGCCTCGTTCACGAATTTCAGGCAGTCGTAGAAGGCCATAGCCTTGTGATGGCGCATTTCCTTTTTCCGAAGCTGCTCCGAACGCGTTTCAATCCGCTGCCCTTCCGCCTGAGCGCTGTCCAGGGCCCGGATGGTTTCGATTCCCCCCAGAAGCTCCACGATGGTTCCATCCATGTCGGCTTTGGTGTCCAGCAGTTCCAGGCGAATACCTTTTTGCGTGCTGATCTGACGAAATACCAGAATGGTGCCGATGGGAATCACCAGAATCACCAGGCAGGCCACCAGAAACGGCAGCTGCAAAAAGATGGTCACAATGGCGGCAAGGCCGGTGGTTACTGCCGGGGCGAAATCCATGAACACCAGTTTCATCAGCTTGACGGTACCTTCCAGGCTCCGGTTCAGCCGTCCGTGGATGTTTCCGGTCATGTGGCTGCGAAAGTAGGACAGAGGAGCCAGCAGCAGGGAAGTGGTAGCCCTTTGCCGTGCATTCTTCTCAGCCTGGGTAGCGGTGTCTTCCACGATGAGCCGGCGCAGAACTTTGATGACCTCGTTGACTACATTGACCAGAAGAATCACCAGCAAAATAGGGACGACGGCAGAAAAGGAAATATCCTGCTGGTTCAGCACAAAGTCTGTCAAATATCCCACAGCCAGAGGGGTAACCTGATTCAGCCCGGCAGAAACGACCAAAATCAGGAGAATGAGGAAAAAGCCTGCTTTTTGCTTTTTGGGAAGAATTTCAAACAGTTTCTTCCAGATGGCGGTTGCTTTCATGGCGCTGGGTCCTTTCTGAGGGCGAAGTTTTCCTTATCTTACCACGGAAAGGGCAGCGTGTAAATATTTCCTTTTCCCGTTTTTGAGGTGTCAGATCCAGATTTCTACCTGTTCTTCGTCCGCACTGTAAACATCCACCAATTTCCAAGGGCCGTTCCGGCGGCGAAAATCCCGGATTCCTTTTGCCAGAATCAAGACCTGTTCCTTGGTCAGGGGAATGTCCTTGCCCTTCAGGAATCCATAAGCCAGCCCAATTCCCGCCCGATTGAGAATCATCCCGGTGGGAAGACGCAGGGTGAAATTGGTTTCTTTGCTGCGTATCCGAATTTTCATAGATTACTCCACAAAGATACGGACTACGTCTCCATCGGCGGAATCCACTTCAATCAGGTTGCCAACCACGCCGTGGCTGACCAATTCCAGAATCTGCTTCAGATCAATGCCGCTGAGTGCTTCCTTGCCGGAAATCTGGGGAAGCTCCATTCCGGCATCCACGGCCAGCTGCACCAGCGCAAGGGGGAGATTGACCCGAACCTTGTCCCCATCGGCGGAATCTACCACAATTCGCAGAATCATGTCCTTGATATCCTTGCGCTGCTGCACCGGCTCCAGCTTCACGGCGGGCTGTACCTCCGTTTTCCCGGAGAGAAGTTCGTCTACGGTAACGCCCAGAATTTCCGCCAGCCGGGGAAGCAGGGAGATGTCCGGGCAGGTCTGGTCATTTTCCCATTTGCTCACAGCCTGGGGGCTGACTTCCAGCATCTGTGCCAGATCCTCCTGACGCAGTTCTTTCTGACGGCGCAGCATGGCAATCCGTTTTCCTAATGTTAATTCCATATGGAAATCTCCTTTCGCTCTTTTCTGAACACAGCATACCACTTCTGCGTCAAAAAGGGAATGGCCTGGATGTAGAATCCGGCGGTTTTTGCACAACCAACCGGAGAATATCCGCTCAACCGTTGGTTGTGCGGCGGCAATCCGGGGAGAAAACCGACAGATTGACGGGCAAAATCGCCCCGAAACAATTTGTTTACCATTCCGATGCAATTTGTTCTTTGGTTATTGATACCTTCGACATAATCTGCCGGTATTCTAAAGGCATGAAAGCAAGCGGAAGCCGTGAGCCGCAAGCTTTATCACATATATCATTTCCTTTCTCCCTCTCCTCTTTCGCAATCCTGTTGGGTAACCGCTGTCGCAGTGTACGACAGCGGTTACTTTTTTGCGCAAATCCCAGCTGGCGCTGCTGCGGCTTCTACGATATAATGAAAAAAGAAAAAATATTTATTTTTGCGCAACCGACCTTTTTCGTTTTGCGTAAGTATAGGTGAAGGGCCTTTCAAAGAAAAAAGGAGGTGTTTGTGTGGACGATCAAAGCATTGTGGAACTGTACTGGAAACGATCGGAAAATGCCATTGCGGAAACAGCCAAGAAGTATGAAAAGTACTGTTTCAGCATTGCCTATAATGTCCTGGCAAACAACGAAGACGCCGAGGAAAGTGTCAATGATACCTACATGAAAGCATGGAACAACCTGCCGCCCCAGCGGCCAGCTGTGCTCATTACCTTCCTGGGCAGGATTACCCGCAGTATCTCCATCAGCCGATGGAGAGCCAGAAAAGCCGCAAAGCGGGGCGGCGGTGAAATCATACTTGCGTTGGATGAACTGGACGAATGTATTGCCAACGGGCAGAACATGGAAGAGAAGTACATTCAGGAGGAGACTGCCGGCGTTTTCCGACGGTTTCTGGACACCCTGCCGGATACCGAACGGGATGTGTTTCTGCGCCGGTATTTCCTGCTGGACTCTGTTGCTTCCATTGCGGAGGATTTTGGCTTTTCCCAAAGCAAGGTCAAATCCATGCTCTACCGCACCCGGCTGAAACTGCGGTCCAGGCTGGAAATGGAGGAATTGATATGACAAAGCACGACTTGCTGGATGTGATCGGACAAGCCCAGGACCAGTATATCCTCAGCGCCATCCGCACCCGGAAACAGGCAGCTGCTTCTGCACCTGCCAAAACCCGCCCAACCCGAGGGATACTTCGCAAAATTTTGATTGCAGCGGCCATCTTGTCGCTGATGGTCATGACTGCCTACGCAGCAAAATATGTGGGCCAGCTTTTTTCCACCTATTTCCAGCAGGAGCGTTCTGCGCAGTTAAGCGATGGCCAGATAGACTACATTGAAAATAACCTTCAGCCTTCCGTTGCCCAACCCGTTGTAACCGAGGCAGGGGATGACTATTCTGTATCGGTGGGATCTGCTTTGACGGATGGAAAAATTGCATACATTACCGTAGACATCCAGGCCCCGGAGGGGGTCAATCTGGAAGAAGGATATATTTGGTTCCTGGAAAATCCCTTGCTCATCCCGGAGCCGGCCGAGGGCCTGGTACTGGCACCGGATGGTTCTTCCCCGGATGCCATGTGTGATTATACAACCGTGGATGACGGAGACGGTCTTGCAAATACTGCCAGCCTTGTGTTCAAAGTGAATCCCTTTTTGGAGAATGAGAATGTAATGCCCTTCGATGGCTCCATCCACTGGACCATGCATGCCGAAGGCTTTGAAAAATCTGTTTATGATGCGGAGAAAAGGGATTTTGAATATACACCATTGGCCGAAGGAGTCTGGGAATTTGACCTGACGTTCCAGAACATTGACACCCGCGAAGTGGAGTTTGTCGCAGAGCCGATTCCCATGATGACTTCCAACTGGATTCGTTGTAAGTATATACATGAAAACCAGATAACCTCCTTCACCCTTAGCGGCTTAAGTTACCGAATGGAACTGGCAAAACCGGAAATCGATGGTGAAGCGCAGGACATTGGGGATGTGGTCATTGTTATGAAGGATGGTACACAACAAACACTGTTTCTGCTGACTGCTCAGACCGCTTCCTTGTCAGCGCCCATCATCCTGGACGAGGTGGATTATATTCTCCTGTCCAATGGTGTGAAGCTGCAAGCACAGCAATAACAAAATCGGCAAAACTGCAAATGCATACGCCCCGGCACCAGAGAATGGTGCCGGGGCGTATTCCGTCAAAAAAACTTTTTCTCATCAAAGCGCTTCCCAGACGGCGTCCCACAAGCGGCAGAAGAAGGATTTTTCCCTGGGATAGTCGTCAAAGCGCAAGGTGCCGCCCAGGGCCTTCAGAAGGTTCAATGTCCAGTCCCTTCCTTTCCGGCTTTCGCACAGCTGCAATAACCGAAGATCCTGCAATCCTTCCTTCCAGACCTCTCCCCGAATGGACTCCCAAGCCGTCCCATCCGGCGCCGGGTAAACCAGGAAAGGATCTCCGGAAGGGAAAGCCTCCCCGGCATCCGTTACCCGGAAGGGGTCGATGTGGGAAACCGAACGCTGGGAATTGTAGAAATTGAATCCCCAGTGCAGGAATCCTTCGATGTTATACTGGTACAGCAGCACGCCCATAATCCGGTTTCTGGCGCTGGGCATGGCAATAAAACGATTGGGAACCCTTTGCGCCTGCACGGTGCAGTAGTAGGTCCATAGATTTTGAACTCCATGATCCACAAAGGTCTGGATATGGTCGTTG
>CALXFP010000002.1 GCA_944387615.1 uncultured Oscillospiraceae bacterium
CGGGCCTGCCAGGTGCTGGACAATTTCCGGGGACTGCTGCTGCAGTTCGGCATTTCCCAGATGCAGGTGTTCGCCACCGCATCCCTGCGCAATATCCGCAACACCGAAGAGGCGGTAGCCGCCATCAAACGCACCGTGGGTGTGGATGTGGAAGTGATTTCCGGCGCCATGGAAGCGGAACTGGGCTATTACGGCGCCATCCGGGATCTGAACATGGAAAACGGCGTGGTTTTTGATATCGGCGGCGGCAGTATGGAGCTGACGGAAATTCAGGGCGGCGCCGTAGCCAAGGCCCAGAGCATCCCCATCGGCAGCCTGGAACTGTTCAACCGCCATGTGAAGAAAATCTGGCCGAAGAAGCAGGAACTGGAGGAAATCCGTGCCGACGTGGAGCAGACCATGGAGAAACTGAAGCTTCCCAAGGAAGAAACGCCTCTGGTCTGCGGCGTGGGCGGTACCGCCCGGGCGGTGCTGAAAATCGCCAACACCCTGCTGGGCAAGCTGGAGACCAACCGGAGCCTGACCATGGAGGAATTTTCCGGGGTCTGTCAGTGCCTGCTGGCCCGGAAGGCGGCAGCTCGGGATGTGATTTTGAAGGTGTGCCCGGACCGGCTGCATACCATTTTGCCCGGTGTGGTGCTGATGGAGCAGGTGTGCACCGCTCTGAACTGCAAGGTGCTGTATATCAGCCCCTACGGCGTCCGGGAAGGTTATGTCTACCGGAACCTTCCCAAGCAGAAACAGCCAGGTGATGGTCAGGCATGAACAGCATGAGAAGATTCGCCGCCTTCTGGCGGCAGCTGGGTCTGGGAAACAGAGCCGGCTACATAGCGCAGACCCCCGTCAAACAAGAGGAGTTGGAAACGGATATGAAACCCCAGGAACGAAAAAGATGTTATGTAAACAGAGAGCTGTCCTGGCTGAAATTCAATGAACGGGTGCTGGAAGAAGCGGAGCGGGAGGATGTCCCGCTGTGCGAGCGGCTGAGCTTTGCCTCCATCTACCAGAGCAACCTGGACGAATTTTTCATGGTGCGCATCGGCTCGCTGAAAGATCAGATTCAGCTGGGAGAAAAGGGCCGGGACACCAAAACCGGCATGATGCCCCAGCAGCAGATTGATGCAGCTCTGGAGCAGGTTCGGCTTCTGAACCAGCGCAAGGACGAGACGTATCGGCAGCTGCTGGCCCGGCTGGAGGATGCCGGGGTGCGGCTGGTGGATTTTCATACCATCTCCCAGGAGGACAGCCGCCGTCTGGAAGGGTATTTTACCCGGGAGGTGCTGCCCCTGCTTTCGCCCATGATTATCGGCAAGCGCCAGCCCTTTCCCTTCCTGCGCAATAAGGAAATTTACGCCGTGGCGGTGCTGGACCGGAAAAACGGCAAGCGGAAGGTGGGTATCATCTCCTGCGCCACCGGGGTATTCCCCCGGCTGATTACCATTTCCCAGGGCGAGTATATGCTCTCGGAGGAACTGATTCTGCACTTTTTGCCCCTGGCCTTCAAGGGCTACCAGATTCGGGGGAAGTCTTTGATGCGCCTGACCCGCAGCGCCGATATTGACGCCGACGCGGTCTATGACGAAGACCTGGACTACCGGGAATTTATGGCGGATCTGGTAAAGCAGCGGAAAAAACTGGAGCCGGTGCGGCTGGAACTGAGCCGCCAGCTCAGCCAGGAGACGGTGGAAGAACTGTGCAAAACCCTGGATATGGAGAAAAAAGCGGTATTTGAAAGCGGAACGCCCCTGGATCTGTCCTTCTTCTTCCAGATTCAGGATATTCTGCGGCAGAATCCCGACTATTTCTACCCCCGCTACACCCCCCAGAAATCCGCCCAGTTCCGGGGCAAGGACCCCTTCCTGCCCCAGATTGTGGAAAAGGATAAGCTGCTTGCCTACCCCTTTGACCGGATGGATCCCTTCCTGAAGGTGCTGCGGGAAGCGGCGGCGGACGAAAGCGTGGTTTCCATCAAAGTCACATTGTACCGGGTGGCCAAGCACAGCCAGGTGGTCAGCGCCCTGATGGAAGCGGCGGAAAACGGCAAGGAAGTGCTGGTGCTGGTGGAACTGAAGGCCCGCTTTGACGAGGCCAACAACATCGAGTGGTCCCGGCAGCTGGAAGCGGCGGGGTGCAACGTGATCTATGGTCTGCCCGGGTATAAGGTGCACTCCAAGCTGTGCCTGATTTCCCGGATGGTGGACGGACAGCCCCAGTATATCACCCAGATCGGCACCGGAAACTACAACGAAAAAACCGCCCGGCTATATACGGACTTTTCTTTCCTTACCGCAGACCCGGCGATTGGACAGAATGCTTCGGCGGTGTTCCAGGCCCTGGCAAAGGGAGAAACGGTGCAAAGCAGTGACGTACTGCTGGTGGCGCCCCACTGTATGCAGAGTCGGATTCTGGAAAAAATCGACCAGCAGATTGCCCGGGCCAAAGGGGGAGAACCGGCCTATATCGGCGTGAAGGTCAACTCCCTGACGGATAAGACCATTATGGAGCGGCTGATCCAGGCAAGTCAGGCTGGTGTGAAGATTGATATGGTGGTTCGGGGAATCTGCTGCCTGCTGCCCGGCGTACCGGGGATGACGGAGAATATCCACATCATCAGTATTGTGGGCCGGTTCCTGGAACACTCCCGGATTTATATTTTCGGTCAGGGAGAGACGGAAGAGGTGTATATCGCCTCGGCAGACTGGATGACCCGGAATATGCTGCGCCGGGTGGAGATTGGCGTGCCCATTTCCGACCCGGACATCCGCCGGCAGATCCGGCAGATGTTTGACACCATGCTCCGGGACAACTGCCAGGCCCGGCAGCTGCACAGCGACGGTTCCTATACCCGAGTGTCACAACAGGGGCAGGCAGTGGATTCTCAGGAACTGTTCTGCCAGTGGGCCAAAGAGCAGGCACCGGAATAATTCACCCCCTGGGACAAAGACGGCGGTTGATGTTCCAGGGTTTGCCCTCTTCTTTCTCAGACAGCATCCGAAGATACCGTCCAGGTGTTCGACATAAAACCAATATAAATTTAAGACACGTAACAGTTGTAATTTTTAAGACATGATGTTACAATAAAAAGCACGGAACGATTATATCCCACTGGCTTGGCTCCAGGGGGGAATGGGTTTGTGCGGTTTTTGCCGAAGAAGGATGCCCAGCGGTCCGATATGAAGGATGAGAAAGGGGAGGCGCTGTGGAATACTTGAGTTCTGCCGTGTCATCCGTGAATATGCAGGCTGTTCTTGTGGCGAATGGACTGGGCTTGGGACTGATGATTGTCCTGATGCTCAGTACCAATCGCCGCGGGAAAGTGGTTTCTCTGGATGGCAGACTTTTTAATTGGATGTGCCGGATGTGTCTGGCCTTGTGTGTTTTGGAGACGCTGTCGTTCTGGCTGGACGGCAGGACGTTTGCTGGAGCCCGGACACTGCTGCTGGGGATCAATGCGGCTTTATTTATTCTGAATGCCATTTTTTCCTATACCTGGAGCGTGTACGTGGATTATAAATTCTACGCTGACATCCAGCGCCTGCGGAAAATTTATATCTATGTGGCCCTGCCTGCGGTATTGGTATGCCTGATGTGCCTGCTGAATCTGGTGACGCCGGTATTCTTCTGGGTAGACGAGGCAAATGCATATTACCGCACATCGCTGGTGGGCATCACCTATGTGATTACATACTGCTATTTGACCTATGGTGCGGTTCTGGTCTTCCGGAACCGGCACAAGACCAACCGGTACCTGTTTATGCCGGTGATGACTTTCCTGGTTCCCATCTATCTGGGAAGCCTGATCCAGCTGTGCTGCTATGGTCTGGCCATGATCTGGGTTTGTGTGGCCTTTGGCCTGACGAGCCTGTATATCAACCTGCAAAACGAAAAGGTATTTCTGGATACCCTGACCAATCTGTACAACCGCAGCTATCTGATGCACTATATGGACTACCTTGCCAGACAGAGCAAAAAAGGCACATCGGTGTTGGGCATGATGCTGGACGTGAATAATTTCAAATACATCAACGACACCTACGGCCACCTGGCGGGAGACGAAGTGCTCCGGGAAGTGGGTAAAATTCTCCAGTCTGCCACCGAAGGCTTCGGTGCGGTGGTGCGCTACGGCGGCGATGAGTTCGTGATCCTGCTGGAAGGGGATCATCGGGACATGGGAGAGTATGTCCGGGGAGAAATTGCCAAAGGTTTGGCCCGCTACAACGCCAGCGGAAACGCTCCTTGCCAGATTTCCCTGTCTTTGGGCGTGTCGGAGTTTGACCGGCTGGATGTGGATAAGTTCTTCCGGGATATGGATGAAAAGATGTACGACGATAAGCGAGCCTTTTATCAGCAGCAGGGCAGGGACAGACGTCAGCGCCGCACGGATGGGGCGGCATCTGCTGACAATGCCGATAGAAGACAATAAGGAGAAAAAGAGAATGCGCAAACGTGTGGGATATACCACCTACCGCATGGGCAGTACGGTGCTCAGCGGTGTGATTTTGCTGGTGGTTGCCACGATGCTGAGTGTGGGTGTTCTGCTGGTGCGGACTAAGCTGCTGCAAAATGCCCAGGATATGGGTACGGCCCTGGCCCGCAGTTATGCCATGGAAGAGCAGTCGAATCTTGACGCTCTGGAGAAAAATGTGCGCCTTGCCAGTCAGTATGTGGATGAATTCAGCAGGGAAAGCGATGATTTGACAGTGGTTCAGAATTGGCTGTCCGGCTATTTCTGTAAACTGATCGACACCCTGGGGGAAGGAACCATTGACCCCTATGCGGTAATCGACGGGCAGATTGTGGCGGCCAATCCCTGGGAAGGGGACGGCGATTATGACTATGCGGAGACTGATTGGTACCAGAATGCCCTGAAAGCCAATGGCCAGGTAGTGTGCACCGATGTGTACACGGATGTCATCACCGGGCAGCGGGTGATGACCATGTCTCAGGCGCTGAGCACGCCGGGAGAAGTCGTTGCCATGGATATCTATATCCAGAATCCCAACATGCACCAATCCTTGGAGGAGCTTCCCCAGGAGTGCTCGTACTACCTGTGCGACCAGGATGGGGTGCTGCTGTATGCGGTGGTGGAAGGAGAGCTGGACACTGACCGGCTTCAGATTCATGCCGATTACCTGATGGCAGGGATTGCGGACGGTTCTTTGCTGGCTTATAATGCATCTTTCAAGGACTTGAACGGGGTTTCCCGGGGCGCATATTATCACCAGATGCGCAACGGCTGGACAGCCATTATGACCATCCCCTTCAATTCCATTCTGATCGGGGATCAGAGTTGGGTGATCTACGCTCTGACGATTATTGCGGTGGTGTCCGTTGCGGCGCTGCTGGTGGTGCTGGTTCGGGACGCTCTGCAAAGCCGGAGAGTGAAAAAAGCCGATGATACCGCCCACATGCTGGGAGATTCCTTCTACGCCATTTCCCGGGTGAATTTCCGGGATGGTGACTATGAAGCCATCAAACTCTACCAGGATATGCAGGAGGCCCTGCCGCAGAAGGGGCCCTATGCCCTGGTGCTGCAGCAGATGCAGCGGGTGGTGAAGTCCAGCACCTATCAGGCATTTGAACGGGGATTTTCCCTGGATAATATCCGCCAGCGGGCGGAGCAGGGGGTAAAGGATTACGGCGGCGACTACCAGCGGCTGTTTGGGGATACCTACCGCTGGGTGAATATCCGGACGCTGTATGATCCGGAACTTTCCAAGGATGAGGTGATTCTCTGCTTCCGGGACGTGGACGAAGAGAAGCGCCAGGAGCTGCAGCATACCATTATTCTCCAGGAGGCCCTGGATGCGGCAAAAAAGAGCACCAAGGCCAAATCGGAGTTCTTCAGCCGGATGTCCCACGATATGCGTACCCCCCTGAATGCGGTTCTGGGATGCTGCGAATTGGCCCAGAAAACCACCGACAGCAGCAAAATTCCGGGCTATCTGAGCAAAATCGAATTTGCCGGAAAGCAGCTGCTGGATCTGATTAACGACATTCTGGAATTATCCCGGATGGAAGCGGGGAAAAATGATCTGGAGGAAAAACCCTTTGACCTGCGGCAGCTGCTGCTGACCATAGGAGAACTTTTCCAGGAAAGCGCCCAGGCGGAGGGGAAACACTTCCAGACCCGGGTGGATTTCCAGCAGACCATGGTCCGGGGAGACAGCCGGAAAATCAGCCAGATTCTCAACAATCTGCTGTCCAATGCAATCAAATACAGTAACCCCGGAGACAGCATTGTGCTGGAGGCCAGACAGTTTGACTTCCAGCAGCACAGCAAATACCAGATTGTGGTGGAAGATACCGGTGTGGGCATGTCCGCCGGTTTCCTGGAGCACCTGTTTGAGCCTTACGCCAGAGAGACGGCCTTCTCGGCCCACAATACCGTGGGTACCGGACTGGGCATGCCCATTGTCAAGAGCCTGGTGCAGCAGATGAGCGGCGAAATTTCCGTGGAAAGCCAGCTGGGCAAGGGAACCCGGTTCGTGGTTACCATCCCGCTGCAGACGGATTACAGCCTTTTGGAGCCCCAGGAATCGGAAACGCCCGGGGAAGAAGAGGACTTTTCCTGGGACGGCCGGGTGGTGCTTCTGGCGGAGGACAATCTGCTCAACCGGGAAATTGCCACGGAAATTCTGGAAGCCCTGGGGGCCAAGGTCATTGCAGCGGAGGACGGCGCGGAGGCTCTGCGTCTGTTCTCGGACACCCCGCTTTTCAGTGTGGATGTGATTCTGATGGATATGCAGATGCCGGTGATGGACGGCTGCCAGGCGGCCAGTGCCATCCGGGGACTGGACCGGGCGGATGCAGCGTCCGTGCCCATTATCGCGGTAACGGCCAATGCATTTTCTGAAGATATCGCCAGAACCACCCGGGCGGGAATGAATGACCATGTGGTGAAGCCCCTGGACGTGGCGGTGCTGACCCAGACCATGCAGCGGCTGATCCGGGAACGCTCCCAGAACGGGAAAGCATTCCCCAAAAAGAATGAGAATGGAGGAAACCATGTTGACGGAAAACAAGCGTGAGACAATTTTGATCGTGGATGACGAGGAACTGAATCGGGCAATCCTGGCCAATTTGTTTGACGATGTTTACGATATTATAGAGGCGGAGAACGGTCTGGAAGGACTGGAGTGCATCCGCCAGTTGGAAGACCGGCTGTGCGCGGTATTGCTGGATGTGGTAATGCCCGAAATGGACGGACTTACGGTTTTGAAGAATCTGAACCGCCAGGGGCTGACCCAGACGGTGCCCTGCTTCTTGATTACAGCGGCCCAGGACGACGCCACCATCCGGGAAGCCTACCAGCTGGGGGTCATGGACGTGATTTCCAAGCCGGTGATTCCCTATGTGGTGCAGCGCCGGGTGAACTCGGTGGTGGAGCTGTTCCAGGCCAGAAGAAAGCTGGGTGCCCAGGTTCAGCAGCAGCAGGAAGAACTGCTGCGCCAGGCACAGCAGCTGGCCCAGATGGGCATGGGCATGGTGGAGGCTCTGGCCACCGCCATTGAATTCCGCAGCGATGAATCCGGAGAACATGTCCGCCGGATTCACGACATCACCTGCTACCTGCTGCGCAGTACCCCTCTGGGAGAGGGCCTGAGCGAAGAGGAGATTGACCTGATCGGCGTCGCCGCCATCACCCATGACGTGGGCAAAATCTCCATTCCCGATGCCATCCTGAACAAACCGGGAAAACTGACACCGGAAGAATATGAGCTGATGAAAACCCACACCGTCAAAGGCGCTCAGCTGCTGTCGCAAATCCCCCAGATGCGGGAGCATTCTGCTTACCGCTATGCCTACGACATTGCCCTGCACCACCATGAGCGCTGGGACGGCCGGGGATACCCGGACGGCCTGGTGGGAGACCAGACACCCATCTGGACCCAGATTGTGGCCCTGGCAGACGTGTATGACGCCCTGGTCAGCAAGCGGTGCTACAAAGATCCTCTGGCTGCCTCTGTAGCCATGGAAATGATTTTGCAGGGCAAATGCGGCGTGTTTAATCCGGAGCTTCTGCGGTATTTCCAGGAGGCAGAGCCGTCGCTGAGCCGGCTGTACAAACCTTTGGGAGGGTAATTATGGACTTGATGAAGAAACAGATCCTGCAAGACGGCGGAATTGACGTGGATGAGGCAATGGCCCGGTTCGTCCAGAATGAGGCGCTGATGATGAAGTTCCTTCTGCGCTTCTCCCAGGACAAGAATTTTGCCCTGCTGAAGCAGGCCATGGAAAATCGGGATGCCGCCGCAGGATACACCGCAGCCCATACCCTGAAAGGGGTTGTGGGAAATCTTTCCATGAAAGCCCTCTTTGACCAGGCCAGCGCAGTGACGGAAGACCTGCGCCGGGGAGACCTGGACAGTGCCATGGAGAAAATGCCGGAGCTGGAAAACCAGTACCAGAGAGTTCTGCGGACCCTGGAAAGCCTGTAAGACAATCTGAAAAAGAAAAGCAGCCGATTCTGAAAAACAGAATCGGCTGCTTTGTATTTCGTATCAGATATTTTCTTTCACCACGGCAAGGGAGTGGATGCCATATCGGGCCAAAACCGCAAGGGCATCGCCGGAAATTCGCTCTCCGCTGACCACCACCGGGACCGCCGGGGGGCAGGAGACCGTGGGAGCGGCGCAGATGCGCCCAAGGGCCTGGGACAGGGGAACTTCTTCCCAGGGGGAAAGCAGCGCCTGACGGATGGACAGGACACGCTCCGGAGGGGACATGGAGGATACAGCCATGGGCTGAACCGGGCAGGGACACTGGGAAAGCCCCTGGGCTGCCCGGAGAAAGTCTTCTTCCCGATTTCCCGGAGAAGCCATCAGCACCAGATAGTCGGGGTCTGCATACTCCCACTCCACCCCCGCCTGCTTGACCCGCCGGGCCAGCTCCGTGCCGGGATACTCAGGAGAGGGAGAACAGATAACAATTTTCAGCGGCTCGCTCTCTGCCACCGTCCAGCCCTGACGGGAAAGCTGCTGCTTCAGCTCCGCGGCCCGGGCGGCGGTCAGGGCAAACTGCTGCCGGGCACTCTGGGATAAAAACCGGTTGCAAAGATCCAGCGACTGCAAAATCAGGTAAGAGGGACTGGTGGAGCCGAACAGCGCCAGGGCCTGCCGGGCCGCCAGATCTCCCCCAAAATCCCCGGCAAGGTGCAGATAGGCGCCGCCGGTGAGGACGGGGAGGGTCTTGTGGGCGGAGTCACAGCAAAGGTCGGCACCCAGATCCATGGGATGCTGGGGCGTGGGCAGAAAATGCAGGTAAGCGCCGTGGGCATTGTCCACCAGAAGCAGTACCCCATACCGGCGGCAAACTTCGGAAAGTTCGGCGATGGGCTGGATATGACCCAGATAGTCCGGGGAGGTCAGATACACCCCCGCAGGCAGCGGGTCCATTTGAGACAGAGCCTGCTCCAGCATCTGGGGCGTTACCTCACAGCGCAGCAGCTGATAGGGCTGGGGCCACAGCCACTGCACGGAAAAGTCCAGCAGCGCCGCAGCGTGGACAAAGGCTTTGTGGGCATTCCGGGCTGCCAGAATGGTTTTCCGGCCTGTAGCTTGGAGGGCCAGGTGGAGCATGGCCTTCAGGCACTGGGAAGAGCCGCCGGCGCAGTAGTAGGTGTGCCGCGTCCCGAACAGGGACGCGGCATTGCGTTCGCTCTGAGCAATAATTCCCTCAGCTTCGTACAGAGAATCCGCACCCTGGATTTCCGTAATGTCCAGATTTTCACAGCCCAAAGGGCCTGCACCCTTGTGACCGGGCATGTGAAACCGGGCAGGATTCCCGGCGGCGTAGCGGCTGACGAAATCGAAAATCGGTGTGTTCATCCCAGCTCTTTCTGGGCAATCTGGAGCATAATGGCGCACTCAATGCGCTTTTTGAACAGCTCACAGCCCTGGTGGTAAACACCGCTGATGCTGCCGGTGGCGTGGTAGGCGTTGGCAGCGCAGCCGCCGGAGCAGTACAGCCGTGCCCAGCAGTCCTGGCAATCCGGGCGGGAGTATGCGTTGCAGCTGCGGAACTCCTGACGGATGGCCTCGTTGGTGATGCCGTTCCAGATGTCGCCCAGCTTGTACTTCTCTTCGCCGACAAACTGATGACAGGGATACAGATCGCCCCAGGGGGTCACAGCCACATATTCCGTGCCGCTTCCGCAGCCGGACAGACGCTTGTAAATGCACGGACCGCCGGTCAGATCCAGCATATAGTGGTAGAAGGTGAAGGGACGGCCTTCCTTGCGCCGTTTCAGCATTTCCTCCGCCAGGATTTCATACTGCTCCTTCACCACCTGGATGTCTTCGTCAGTCAGGGCAGCCGGGTCGCCGGGGGCGCATACCACCGGCTCCATGCTCAGCCGGTCAAAGCCCAGATCCGCCATGTGCAGCACATCTTTGGTAAAGTCCGGATTGGCGTGGGTGAAGGTACCGCGCATGTAATATTCCTTGTCCCCACGACGCTTCACAAATTCCTGGAACTTGGGAACAATCCGGTCATAGCTTCCCTTGCCGGCATAGTCCACCCGCAGACGGTCGTGAATCTCCTTGCGGCCGTCCAGGCTCAGCACCACGTTGTGCATTTCCTTGTTGCAGAAATCGATCACATCGTCATCCACCAGCATACCGTTGGTGGTGAGGGTAAAGCGGAAGTTCTTGTTGTAGATCTTCTCCTGCTCCCGGGCGTAGGCCACCAGCTGCTTGACCACGTCCCAGTTCATCAGAGGCTCGCCACCAAAGAAGTCCACCTCCAGATTCCGGCGGCTGCCGGAATTGGCGATGAGAAAATCAAAGGCCTGCTTGCCCACCTCGTAGGACATCAGGGCCCGATCGCCATGGTATTTTCCCTGGCTGGCGAAGCAGTAAGAGCAGTTGAGGTTGCAGGTATGGGCCACATGCAGACACATGGCTTTGATGACCTGGGGGCTGTTTTCCTTGTATGTGGCAAGCTGTTCAAAGGAATCCGGGCTGAAGAGCTTGCCCTGGGCTTCCAGAGCCTGAATGTCTTCCAGGCAGGCCCGGATTTCTGCTTCGTTGACCCCTTCCAGGTGACCATACCGGGTAAGCGTCTGGGCAATGAGGGCATCGGTGGGGGTGGTTTTGTATCCGGCAATCAGGTCGTATGCCACCTCATCCACCACATGGATGGAGCCGGAGCAGGAATCCAAAACAATGTTATATCCATTAAGCTTGTACTGATGTATCATGCGTTCCTCCTGTTATGCGCATACAAAAAGCCGCCCGACTGCGGCGGCTTTCTGTGTATTTACTTCTTTGCGTCCTTCTCGCACTGCTGGTTGACAACACCGCAGGAAGTCTTGCAGGCGGACTGGCAGGAAGTCTGGCACTCACCGCAGCCGCCGGTCTTGGCGCTCTGGCACAGGTTGCGGGTCTCGATCGTCTTGATTCTTTCCATGAGAACATCTCCATTTTTCAAGATAGCATGCCCTCCGATACACAGTAACAGAAAGCAAATAATTCATAAAAAGAGTATCATATTGCAGCCGTTTTGTCAATCCGATTCCGGAATCGGGAAACACCCCGGCGGAAAATTTGGCAGGGCGCCGGAAAATCCAAAAGGGTGAGGCGGTTGGTTCCCGGTCAAAATTTAACGGAAAAGAGGTGGGATTTTTGGCAAGATTTCCACTATTTCTTTTGGAGATTTCCTGATAGAATATGGGAAAAAGTATATAAAGGGGGACCCAGGCGTGCAGGGAAAAGCAAACACACATACTTTGGCGCAGCTGTTTTTCAGTATGCTCTACATCAGCGCATTTACCTTTGGCGGGGGCTTTGTCATCATTACGTTTATGAAACGGAAATTTGTGGACGGCCTGCATTGGATTGACGATCAGGAGATGCTGGATCTGGCAGCTCTGGCCCAATCTTCTCCCGGCGCCATTGCCGTCAATGCCGCCATTTTGGTCGGCTGGCGGGTAGGAGGCTTCCTGGGAATGGTTGTGTCGGTAATCGGCACCATCTTGCCGCCGCTGACCATTCTGTCGGTGATCTCGTTCTTCTACGCGGCCTTTGCCACCAACCCCTATGTGGCTCTGGTGCTCAAGGGCATGCAGTCCGGCGTGGCGGCGGTGATTCTGGATGTGGTGTGCAACCTGGGAATGGGCGTGGTAAAGACCAAGTCTGCGGTACACATGGTGGTCATGGCAGTGGCTTTCTGCGCAACTTTCTTCTTTGGGGTGAATGTGGTATACATCATTCTGGCGGCGGGAGTGCTGGGCGTGATCTTGGCGCTGACCCAGCATAAGAAGGGAGAGGCAGCATGATTTACTTACAGCTTTTCTGGAGTTTTTTGCAGATCGGCCTGTTTTCCATTGGCGGCGGCTATGCAGCCATGCCCCTGATTCAGGCCCAGGTGGTGCACAGCCACGCCTGGCTGAATATGAGCGAGTTTACCGACCTGATTACCATTGCGGAGATGACCCCTGGCCCCATTGCGGTGAACTCTGCCACCTTCGTAGGCATCCGGATTGCCGGGATTCCCGGCGCTTTGATTGCCACCTTCGGCTGTATTTTGCCGTCGCTGTTTATCGTGTCTCTGCTGACCTTTATCTACTACCGGTATAAGAAATTGTCGGTGCTGCAGAGCGTGCTGGCAAGCCTGCGGCCTGCGGTGGTTGCGCTGATTGCTTCGGCGGGCATTTCCATTTTGCTGCAGGTGGCGCTGGGCGGACAGGAACTGACCATGGCCAATTTAAATCTCATTGGATTGGCATTGTTTGCAGTGGCCTTTGTACTGCTGCGAAAATTCAAGTGGAATCCCATTCTGGTCATGTGCCTGTGCGGCGCGGGGAATCTGCTGCTGGGACTTTTGCTGTAAATGAATATGAAGACACAGAGTCAGTCATGGTGCTGACTCTGTGTTTTTTCTGTGACAAAAGGGAAAGCAAAGGAAAGAGATACACTTGGGAGTTTTCAAAGGCGAATCGCATAAATCCCCAATTCTTGCAAACAATAGCAGTGCAAACGCAAAGCAAGGAGAGAGTAGATTATGAAAGCAACAGGAATCGTTCGCCGGGTGGACGACCTCGGCAGAATTGTAATCCCCAAAGAAATCCGCCGCACACTGCGTATCCGCGAGGGCGACCCGTCACAGATGACATTGGAGCCGTGGGAAATGTTTTGCGCTGCACTGTTGGATCTGGCTAAACGGAAAGGCTGGAATTCGTAGTGAATGACAAAATGTGCAACCGCTTATCTTGTCAAAGAGCATCGGATATTTTCTAAGTGAGGTATGCATTCAGGTGCAGCAGGTGTACTTTCAAAATAGATACCTGAATTACTCAAAATTAACCGCAACTCGCTCCGGAAAATAAGCGATGGTTTCCTGCAGCATGACAATCTCGGCAGTTTCATTCAGCATCGGCTTGATGTCCGGGAAGCGGAATTCTACGCTTTCACCCACGGGAACAACTTGCCCCGGCTCCAAATACGCTCTTACATCCGAGTCCCTTCCGTCGAGGAAGATGGTACATCTGATCCAGTCTGTTTCTTTCCAAGGATTGCTGCCGACGTTGCGCATGGTGACCACAAGGGTGTCACCGTCCATTTGTTGCGCAACGACCTCACTATGCAAGTCTTGTTGGGGTTCAATAGATGCGTCTGTTGCTGGTGTGGTGGCTTGCGCAAAGATTACGGGAACTTTTTCCGGAAAGTATGCAACGTTTTCCTGCAGCATGACAATCTCCGCAGTTTCATTCAGCATCGGCTTGATCTCTGGGAAGCGGAATTCCACACTTTCACCCACGGGAACAACTTGCCCCGGCTCCAAATACGCTCTTACATCCGAGTCCTTTCCGTCGATGAAGATGGTACATCTGATCCAGTCTGTCTCTTTCCAGGGATTGCTGCCGACGTTGCGCATGGTGACCACTAAGGTGCCGCCATCCATATGTTGGTCAACGACCTCACTGTGCAATCCGCTTTGCGCAGTGACGGCTCCGGCTTCATTGGGAGATGGAGTAACTAGACTATGAACGAAATAGATCAACGGGAATACGATAAATAGTATGATTAAAAGTAAATTTTCTTTTCCAATTTTTTTCATGATATACCTGTCCATTCGTGTTTGTTATCAGAATATGTGTTAATTGTCCGTTTCCCAAAGAGCTTAGTTGGGCAATTCCACAGGTGTCCTTTCCGGGAAGTAGACGATACTTTCCTGGAGCATCATAATCTCACTTCCGTAAGACAGCTGAGGCTTCACATCCTCAAATCGGAATTCAAAACTTTCACCGGGAGGTACTTGTGTACCGTAAGGGATGGTCGCCCGCAGGCCGGTATCCTTTCCGTCCACAGACAGACCGCATTTTACCTGATATTCGGGTTTCCATATTACAGAACTGGTATTTTTTACAGTTACAAACAGATCACTGTTTTCAAAACGCTGGGACACCACTTCTGAGCTGTACTCATCAAGAGGGGCTAGAATTATTGTGTTATTGCCGAAAGTGAATTGACCGTTATTTTGCATCTGAACCGAGATTAAATTCGTTAGAAGGCTTTGATCCAAAGATTCAAATGTGAATGTGTATATTTCACCAGGAACAACAGGATTATTCGAGGACAGGAAAGAGGATTCGATGGTATTGAGGCCGGAAACCGTTGCTTGCAGATAAATATTACCAGTCCAAGGCATGGTGCCGTCATTTAATACGGTTACATGTAAATTAAATTTTTCTCCGGGCAACGACTCTATCTCGAACGACTGAACACTTGCCCCGTACCCTCCGATTCCGTTAAGCAAATTATTGGATGCAAACAGGATTACTGCATCATAATCGCTGTTTAATGCCTGGTTCAGATAATCAATCCCATCGAAATAACGCGGATCCAACACCGTCACACTACGACACATCAAAGATAGGTAAGCAACTGTTCGCATACTCATGGAGCATCCGATGACCAAAACATCATTGCTGTGGACCAAATCATTGGTAATGCGGTAATAGGGAGACGGCCATTGGAGATAATCTGTAATCCGGTAGGTTCTGACAGATTGATTTTCCCAATCTCTGAAACCATTTATGCATACCTGTTCAAATGAGCCGTCCTTTTGCAGTTCAGAAGAAGGATTGACTAAATGCATACTTGTTTGGAATTTCGGGAGATAATATTCGAAGGTATCTGTTCCGGCATAAATCTGTCCAACCGATGCCACTAGATTACCAATGAAAGGATATTTGTCAATTGTATAGTTGTTGATGTCAAGAACGGTTTTTTTGTTTTCAAAAGATAGCCCGCATTCCAGCTCTAATTTTTCAATAACATTTTGCAAAATTAAAAACTCTGCATTTGTTGTGTAGTGAATATCGGTTTTCAAAAAAATATCTGTGCTTAAATATCCGGCATTACTGAAAACTTGTGTATAATCCAAGTATTGAGCCCCTACTTCGGCTGCCGCAGTTTTCAGCGGTTCAATATAGGCTGTGGAGACCGAGTCAAAGAATTTGCTAAGGGAATCGCCGTATGTACCCCGTTCTGCAATTTGACATACTAAAAATGGAATCCCTCGATTCTTTAGCTGCTGCCCAAGATCTTTTGTACTTTCTTCCAGCAAATACGCTGACTGTTCTCCTTTTAGCAGATGCATAACTCCGTCAGAATCCTTATAAAACTGACCATCTCCAATTAGACCTCTGTTAAGTAATTTGAGTGTTGCACCAGCAAATTCGACAAATGTATTTTTACCATACAGTTTCTCTTTTAGCAGGCCTTCTGATGCAGTTACTTGCATTATGGACGATTGTGTTTCCAGGAAAACAGGTATGGCATCATAGAGGGTTCTTGCACCAATCACAAAAATAATGAGCAAAAATGGCACACATATTAGCAGTTGTTTCAATCTTTTTTTCATTGTGCACCTCAAAAGTTGAAATAAATAAAAGGATTATAGTTAGAAATAGACAGAAGCCCAACAGAGATTAAAATAAGCAATAATGCCACAATAGGTTCACTTACGCTTTTGATGATACCGAATACTCTGTTCTCATTGCAAATGCGGTTCACAGTAAAGAGAATGGGAGTGCTGCATACAATAGCTACGAGGAATGAGAACAGATATTCTTTTGCGTAAAAGAGCACTTGAACTGAGAAGGCATTATCAGAAGTGAAATTAACCATACACGCCAAATACTGCAGCGCAGCTGTCAGGTCGGCTGCCCGGAAAAAGACCCAGCCAACCAAAACGACCAGCATGGTATAGCACCATTTGAAGATTTTGGGAATCGGAAAAACGATTTTGTGATTGCGGAAAATACGTTCCAAGATCAGGAAAAATCCGTGCCAGAGTCCCCAGATAATAAAGTTCCAGGAAGCTCCGTGCCATAGTCCTGTCAGGAAGAAGACAGTCAGCAGGTTCAGATACACATTGCCCCGCCGGTTGCCGCCCAAGGGGATATATACATAATCCCGGAACCAGGAGGACAGGGAGATGTGCCACTTCCGCCAGAATACCGACACATTGGTGGCGGTATATGGGTAATCAAAATTCTCCCGGAAATGGAAGCCGAACATTCGTCCCAGACCGATGGCCATGTCAGAGTAGCCGGAAAAATCAAAATAAATTTGAAATGCATAGGCAAAAGCACCAAGCCATGCCAATCCAGCGCCCAATTCGGATGGAGCTGTCTGGAAGGCTTTGTCTGCCAGCAAGGCAAACGAATTGGATAATACAACTTTCTTTGCCAAACCGACGGAAAACCGCTGGACGCCAGATGCAAAATCCGTCAGATTTTCCTTACGGCTCTCGATTTCCAAATTTACATCGCTGTAACGAACGATAGGGCCGGCAATCAGCTGGGGAAACAGTGCAATATACAGCGCCACATTCAGCGGATTCGTTTGCACCGGAGTGGTTCCCATGAAGACATCCAGCACATAGCTCATGCCCTGAAAGGTAAAGAAAGAAATGCCGATTGGCAGGGCAATATGCCGCAGGGGAATCTCTGAGCCCAGGAGCTTATTTACATTGCTTACTGCAAAGTCAAAATATTTGTAGTAAAACAGGATACCCAGGTTTACGCATAATGTTAAAATCAATAGCAAAATGCGGATTTGCTTTCCTTTTTGGGAGAACTTCCAAATCATCAGGCCCAGAAGATAATTTGCCAAGATGGAGCCCATCATCACCCAGACAAAGGAAGGTTCTCCGGATGCGTAGAAAAGCAAACTCATGATCAGCAAGAAGCTGTTTCGAAATTCCTTGCGAATGAGATAATATCCTGCCAGAGTGACTGGCAGAAATACAAAAAGGAAGATTGTGGATGAAAATACCATAGTTAGTCCTGAAATACGAGCACAAGCAAATGCTTTTCAGAAGAAAGCCATGTATTGCTTATGACGCGAATCGAATCCTTTCGAGTAGTTTGGTCTTGCTGTAATTTAGCATTTGCGACAGAATGATGGTAAGCAAAATATAAATGGTGAACATAAAGTAAACATTTCGGCGAGGCATACCTTCCAGTTGGAAACCGATTACCATCCTGTCGATGAGCCAGTGGTGAACCAAAAATATGGGAAATGTCAGTGCACCTAATTGGACACACTCTCGTTTCAATCTGCTACTGGTTATTTGTTCTCCGATGAATACAAGCAGCGCAAATAAACACATACAGATGACTACACGCAGAAGCATATAATGAATCCATTGGCGAGTTAGAACTACCAACCATGCAGCAGAGCCCGAGAAAATCAAAAATTTTTTGATTTTATTACGCATATCATATTTAACGAATAACATTCCAATAAGCAGTTCCGGAATTCGTACAAAGAAGGAGGAGGAATTTATTTGGTACTGCCCGATCTGGTACTGATCCGTCAGAGATGGGCCGATGCCGGGAAATTCAAAGGTAACGGTTTTGCCCACTTTGACCGTCTTTCCCGGATCCATGAGGGCACGGATGCCAGTATCCGCACCATCTATAAAAATACCCGCCCGGATCCAGTCTTTTTCGGTCCAGGCGCTGCCGCCGGTGTTACGCACCGTCACAATCAGGGAATCGCCGTCCATTTTCTGCTCGGTCAGTGTAAAGTGCAGATTTGTCTGGGGGATCAGATCTTCTCCGGTACCGGGCTTGGGGGCCAGGAACCAGTGCGCCAGATAAATCAGAGGGAAAATGACAAACAGGATGATCAGCAGCCATAAGGTTCGCTTGTATGGTTTCATAGGACACTCCTTTTCAGTGAGATTCCGGATGGCCCTGCCCGTTACCGGCACAGGGTTTCATCCAGCCACTTTTTACCGCCAAAGAGACGATAAATCCCTTTGCATATTTTCCAAATAGGCTTGGGAATCTTATTGCGGATACGGTCCTTCATAGTAAGTTTCCAGTTGGGACCCAGGTGCCCTCGATTATTGGGGTTGTTGATATAGTAGTCCATTACACTGCAAAGTCCATACATCCGATTGTTTCCGTACAGCCGGAATGCCCGGGATGTGACTGCTCGCAGCATAAAAGACAGATTGGTAATTTCGGTTTCTGCATAATCACCGGACAGAATGTAAGCAGGATAGTAGCCCGCATCCTGGACAACAAAGGGATAGATCCGCTCAATGGCGTGGAGAACAGTGCCGTCTGTGGGGATAGGCTCCTTGGGGAAATCCGTATACTTCCATCCATTGTCAAGCAATTTGTGCATAGCCTTGGGGCGGAACCAGAACATGGTCCCTAGAGGAGCAACCGGCTCTTTCGCCATTGAAAGTGGAACATTCAGATCCAGTTCTTTTGCAAGGCTCTCTGTAACGTTGAAGTTAGGGCCCCATTCGTTGCCGAGGAGGCCAAAATATTCGGCATGGTTGGGCGGTGGGGGAAATGCCATCCCCAAACGAGGATTTTTTTCAAACAGGGAGAGAATGTTTTCCACATATTCTCTGGAACCCAACACGTTTTGGAAGCAACGTTCAGAGAATTCATAGCCGGAACATCCCCAATTCAACTGGGGTACTTTTTTATCATGAGCAAAGCAGACACAATCATATTCCATCACATACGGGGCCGCTGCCACCAACAGGGAACTGACGTCCCGCCCACGGTTCTCAATTTTCAAAACCCGGACATGGGACATATCCCAGTTCTCTTCCGCCAGGCATTTTTCGATGTACTCCTTTTTCGCTTCCGTATTGGTCGTCAGGAGCAAGTCACTGCCTTCCGGCATGGATCTGGCATAGTTCAGGCAGTACGTTACCTGATCCGGATAATAGATGTGGATGATCAGCAGAGTCTTTTGACTGCCGGTACTCAGGGAATAATTCGACGGCAGAATATAATGAAGATTTAGATTATCCTTAATATCAGACAGATGGCAGGTCCGCAGAATATTTTCCCAGATCATGCCTACATCGTAATCGGTGTGCGTCTCCAAGTAGCGCAGTAGCAGCCGGGCATCCCGGCCAACAGTAGTATCAAGTTTTTCATGATAGTGATGCAAGAACTCTCTGCGTTTGAATACCGGGCATTTTTTTTCTACAATCAGTTTGGTCGAATAATCACGCAAGGGATAGGCTGTGAACCCTTCCATATCAGAGGTGTCTACGTACACATCCCAGAGGAAGCCTATATCCTGGAATCGTTTCGTAAAAATGGCCTCATGCTTTCCAACAGCATCGGAATAGGAGTTAATTTCGGGGCGCTCGTTCCAATATTTATGAAACTCCAGACTCTGGATCATGGGATTACGCACTGCAATAAAATGAGACTGAATATGCTCCGGAACATAACCATAGGAAATGTTAAATGGATTGGAATCCACTTTGTGGTACTTATTCAGCCCCCAAAAATCCAGATCCCGGGAGTTCATTTCGCGGAATACATCTGCAAAGGGATAGAGCGGGCCCATGATGGTATGGTTCATCATCACCACTTCATCAAATTCTTCCAGTTTCTCCCAGCCGTAATGTTCCAGCACAGTTTTGTAAGCCCAGACATCAAAGCCCTTATTTTCCCGCACCAGCAAATTGGGAGTCAGGGACGTGAAAATCTCCCGGCCCTCCGGGGTCAGCTTCCCGTTTACCACCACAAACAGCTCGCTGCAATTTTTGCGAATATCCTCCAGCATATAGGGGACATACCGATCTACAATGCCGTCTTTGTCATAGAAAAAATAGATAACTAACCGCTTGATCTCTTCTTTTTGATCCAATCTCATCTTTACTACTCCGTTTATTTTTTCATGATCTGATTGATTTTTGTTGCATCTCCCCATACGCCGGGAGAGTCATAAGGCCGGTCCGGGAAGGCACCGTAGTCCAGCTTAATGGAGAAGTTGTGTTCCCGAATAAAGCTCTCTACCTTCTCGGCCAGGGAAACAGGCTTGCCGGTGCAGCAGTTGATAATACCGCTGACTTCTGTCTGCATTACGCAGGCGGCAATTTGAAAAGCAAGTTCATCCACAGAAATGAAATCATATAGATTCTTGCCTGTGGTAAACGGGAAAGTCTTTTTCCCTTCTTCAGCAGCCAAGACAATTTTGGCGAAGATGGAATTGCTGCGCTTGTCATCACCATAAATGTAATATGCACGCAGCCACTGGAAGCAGACATCCGTGTTTTTCAGCATCTGGAACATGCTTCTGCGCAGGGCATCCTTTGCAATCGCATACTGGCTGATTGGGTTGCATGGGGTATTTTCATCAATGGCACCCTCATGATAGCCAACTTCGTGCATGGTGCCCATGACGGCAATCTGCTTTAAGCCCCCATTGACCATGCTTTTAATAAACTTATAGTGATCAGACAAGCAACCCATGTGTGCATCGGAGTTGTGGACAAAACCATCTTTCCACGCCATATGCAGGCAGGCATCCGGGCTGCCCAGTTCTTCAAAGATGTGCTCAGAGCCGTTGAAGATGTCATAGGTCATACTTTTGGCCCGGGGATCAATTCCGTCTGTCCGAAAATCCACAGCGATTACCTCTGCACCGGCATCGCAGAGGGCGCTGACAACATGGCGGCCAATATATCCACCGCCGCCGGTTACCAATACTTTCTTAGACACAGGATCTACCTCCATGAATTAGAATGCGAATGTATCCTTCAGTCCCAGCCACTTCTGGTCTTTTTCACTTAACTTCAACGGTGTGCCGTCTGCCATGGCGTAGCCTTCGGCACTGGCGGAGCCGGGATATGCGCCGGAAATCTCCGGCCAGGAAATTCCGATTTCGGGATCGTTCCAAGCAAGGCCGCCCTCGTCATTGGGATGGTAGAAATCGTCACACTTGTAGCAGAACTCTGCAGTTTCACTCAGTACCAGGAAGCCGTGGGCAAAGCCACGGGGGATCAGGAACTGCTTCTTGTTTTCCTCGGTCAGAACAATACCGTACCATTTTCCGTAGGTTTCGCTGCCGCTGCGCAAATCCACAGCTACGTCAAAGACAGAACCTTTTATCACACGAACCAGCTTCGTCTGAGAATACTGCTTCTGGAAATGCAGGCCCCGCAGGACGCCTTTCACGCTCATGGATTGGTTGTCCTGAACGAAGGAAATGTGAATTCCGGCTTCCTCCATATCCCGCTGACTGTAGGTTTCCATAAAATAGCCCCGATTATCTCCGTGGACTGCCGGTGTGATGACGCACAGGCCTTCAATGCCGGCCACATTCTTTGTTACTGTAATCTGTCCCATATTTCCTCTTTCTCACCGATTTGCGTACATTTTCTCGTAATAGTTCTGGTATTCCCCGGAGATGATGGTTTCCCACCACTCCCGGTTGTCCAGATACCACTGAATGGTTTTCTGGATGCCATCAGCAAACTTGGTTTCCGGCAGCCAGCCCAATTCGTTATGAATCTTGGTGGGGTCGATGGCATAGCGCATATCGTGGCCCTTCCGGTCGGTGACATAAGTAATCAGGGAATAGGGCTTACCCAGAGTATCGCAGATGATCTTGACAATGTCGATGTTGCGCATCTCATTGTGACCGCCGATGTTGTAGACCTCTCCCACCCGGCCCTTGTGGATAATCAGATCAATGGCTTTGCAGTGATCTTCCACATACAGCCAGTCCCGGACATTCAGACCTTCCCCGTACACTGGCAGAGGCTTGTCTGCCAGAGCGTTGGCAATCATCAGAGGAATCAGCTTTTCCGGGAAGTGATAGGGGCCATAGTTGTTGGAACAGCGGGAAATGGTTACCGGCAATCCATACGTACGGTGATAGGCCATGACCAGCAGGTCAGCGCCTGCCTTGGAGGAAGAATAGGGGGAGCTGGTGTGGATGGGGGTTTCCTCGGTAAAGAACAGGTCAGGACGATCCAGAGGCAGGTCACCGTAGACTTCGTCGGTAGAAACCTGATGATAGCGCTGAATGCCGTACTTCCGGCAGGCATCCATCAGCACCTGGGTGCCCAGAATGTTGGTCTGCAGGAACACTTCAGGATTCTCAATGGAGCGGTCCACATGGCTCTCGGCGGCGAAGTTCACCACCATGTCCGGATGCTCTTCCTCGAACAGCTTGTACACGCCTTCCCGGTCGCAGATATCCAGCTTCACAAACCGGAAGTTGGGGTTGTCCATCACGGGAGCCAGCGTGCTCAGATTGCCGGCATAGGTCAGCTTATCCAGGCAGATGATCCGGTAGTCCGGGTATTTCTTCAGCATGTGGAACACAAAGTTGCTTCCAATAAATCCGGCACCGCCGGTTACGATAATGGTCATATCTTTTTCCTCACTGCAACAAATTTTTGATTTTATCTTCAGCAACCCGATTGAGATGCTGTCCATAGGGGGATTTTCCGTACATTTTGGCAGATTCCAGCAATTCTTCCGTGGTAATCCAGCCAAATCGATAGGCAATTTCCTCTGGAGCGGAAATTTTCACACTCTGCCGTTTTTCCACCATACATACAAACTCGGCAGCTTCCAGCAAACTTTCCATCGTACCGGTATCCAGCCATGCATATCCGCGTCCCATCAACTGAACGTTCAGATTCCCCTGCTTTAAATACATTTCATTCAACGTGGTAATTTCCAGTTCGCCACGGGGAGATGGCTTCACCAGTTCTGCCATGGCAGAAACCCCTTTGGGATAGAAGTACAACCCTGTGATGGCGTAATTGCTCTTTGGATGTTCCGGTTTTTCCTCCACGGATAAAACCTTACCGGTGTCATCAAATTCAACAACACCGAACCGTTCCGGATCGGGAACATGATAACCAAACACGGTTGCAGAACCAGCTTCTGCATTGGCTGCCGCCTTCTTCAAGATTGCAGAAAAGCCGTTTCCATAGAAAATATTATCTCCCAAAACCATTGCACAGGGGTCACCCCCAATAAAGGCTTTTCCAATTATAAATGCTTGTGCAAGACCGTCAGGAGAAGGCTGAACTGCATAAGACAGATGGATCCCAAAATGGCTGCCATCACCTAGCAAATCCTGGAAACGAGGTGTGTCGGTGGGGGTGGAAATAATCAAAATATCCCGAATCCCTGCCAGCATCAATGTGGATAACGGATAGTAAATCATGGGTTTGTCATAAACAGGCAGCAGCTGCTTTGAGGTGACGCGGGTCAGCGGATAGAGTCGAGTACCGGAACCACCTGCAAGAATGATGCCCTTCATTTTCTTCCACTTCCTTTACTGTTTTTGTGTTTTATTGTAAGTATTATGCTGCAAGAAATATTTTTGCCAGATTCTGCTTGCAAAGTCATATGCAAAGTATGGGATATGCTTTTTTATGCTGTTTTTAACAGCATATTTAAGACCTAATTTTTCTCCCTGTCTGGTCAATGTAAAGGCCAGGGGCGTTGCCGTGCCATTCCCATTTTGCCATTTCGCCTTTTCAACATCATACCGCCAAATGGGGTTGCCGCAGAAATCATCTGCCAACCACATACTATCCAGTACGGATTTTGGAAGGCAGCTAAAGTGCAGCAGGCAGATCCAAATGGCTTCCGCCAATTCAAAGCTGAGGTGCAGTGCATCACCTGTATCACACTGCCACTGGGCAATCCATTCCACAAAGGTACAGAATGCCTCCTGTATCTCAGGAATTTCTTTGCTGACACTCCTGTCTGCATTGAAAACAGGCTTGGGAAGGCCATCGGCCAGTTCCATTTTTTGCAGCTGACCATAAGGAGCCTGCATGACAGCTTCCAGAAATAACAAGTTATCATAAATAGGATGCTGCCCATCTCTTGGATTGGCCAGGCCAGCACAGTTACATCCATTCTTCGCAGGAAGAGCACCGTCATTCAAAAATAGATAAAGACCATTTACTTTCTCACCCAGTATTTTTGAGAGGGCATACTGGATTGTGCCATTATAGCCCACGTCCACGACAGTCAGGCACTTTCCGTCCTGGCGGACAGACTGTGTATACACTTGATATGCTTCCTGCTGCTGCTTGCCGTTGCAGATCATGTCCGGGAAGTAAGGCTTCAGATTTTCGTAAACTTCTCTTTTCTGTTCAGGCAGAGAAACTGGCATGGAGCATAGTTCGGGGTTAGCAGATAAATCAAAATTGAATCTGCTTTTGGCAAAATTTCCTGCGGTTCCACGATATTTCGGTGACATCATGGCAGTTAAAATATCATTTGGGGAGGTTATCGTAGCGGAAACAGTGGCAGCCCGAGAGGCATAAAATACTGTGCTGGATTGAGGCTGAATACCCAGTTGACGGCAATACCGCTCATACATGGGTTTCAGAAGATATCCTTCTCTGGTTACGAACAACAGTTGAGAATCATCCCTGTTTTTGACAAGGAAATCCATAAAACAGGAAAACGCAGCACCGCCCCATACAGAAACAACATCTGCCTCAGTATGGATATCGGAAAACGGAGAATTAAACAGCGCTTTGTTGATCAAATAACCGAGAACCAGGCTGCTGCCGATTTCATCCACGATATATTTAGACAAATAACCATACAGTGGCGAATTCTGGAACAGAGCCATGCCGCTGTCTATCAAAATCGCATCCCGGCCCATTTGACGTAATTTCCGATAATCTCCATCGGGATTGTCGCCAATATGAATGGTTGTCTGCCCTTCCGGTAAGGATGCAAACAGTTTATCCCATAACACACCTGAAGATTTTGTTCCGCTTTTTTCACAGGATACCCAAATGTCCAGATCCTCCGGATAGCCGCACTGTACCAACAGCTGCTGGATTTGGGTGCTGCTCAGGTACATATCGCTGCACAGAATGATACGCTTTCCCGCCTGAATGAGTTGATAGAATAACTCCCTAACAGATCTGCGGGGGGTTATTAACTGCAGCTCCGTCTGTAACTCCAATTCTCTCAGTGCATCACACTGGGAATGGGAATAGGAAAAAGAATCCTGGAGCACTTGATAAATTTGCAGGAAACTGGCAGTTTCCCCGTATTGTGCATAAGCAACATGTTCTGCCTGCTGACGGTCCCGGGCAAAAGCGTGGTTTACGATGCCTTTTTGTTTTGCCCTTGCTTCCACAACGGTAAACAAATCCGTGGGTTTGAGAACACACCTGGTAATAAGGGTATCGAATACATCGAACGTAATGATGTCATATTTGGCCAGGTGAGATTTCATCTGTTCCAGAGTATCTTTAGTTCTGGTATTTGCTTTCATACAATTTATATACTTCCTCTGTCGCACCGAAGGCCATCAATTCGCCGTTATCAAACCAGGCTGCTTTTTTACACAACTCTTTAACCTGGGCTGCACTGTGGCTGACAAATAGAAGTGTAGTGCCTCCTGCCATCAATTCTGCCATTCTGGCCCTGCATTTCTGCTGAAATTTAAAATCACCGACAGCCAGAATTTCATCGACTACCAATACATCTGCACGGACGACAGTGGCAATGGCAAATCCAAGCCGTGCCACCATACCGGAAGAGAAGTTTTTGACCGGCACATCAATAAAGCTTTGCAGTTCTGAAAAGTCTACAATCTCATCAAAATGTTGATTCATAAAGCTGCGATCATAGCCTAATACTGCGCCATTGAGGTAGATATTCTCTCTGGCGGTAAGATCCATGTCAAAGCCGGCACCCAGCTCAATCAGTGGTGCAATACTGCCGTTTACCGTGACACTGCCTTGGGAGGGAGACATCACACCGGCAATAATTTTCAACATGGTACTCTTTCCGCTGCCGTTTTTACCGATCAACGCAACAGATTCCCCGCGTTCTACCTGAAAGGACACATTTCTTAGAGCGTAAAACTCATTGAAATGCAGCTTGCCTGTAATTAATTTCAGCACATATTCCTTAAACGTATCGGTTTTTTCCTCAGCCAGATTAAAGCACATGCTGACGTTGTTGACATCAATGATGGTATCCATGTTCTTCCTCCTTACACATAGAGAATAAAGTTCCGCTGCAATTTGTGGAAGACAAAGACACCAAGCAAGAAGGACAAAATACTGGAAACAATACAGCTGAACCAAACATTAGCGGGGGGAAGAGCCCCGTAGAGAACCAAGGAACGAAAAAAGGTAATATAGTGATACATGGGATTAAACTGGATATAGTATGCAATTTCCTCGGGGAGTGCACTGATTGGATAGAAGATAGGTGTCGTGTACATCCACGCCATGATCAGAACACCATAAAGATGTACAATATCCCGGAAATACACCGCCATGGCAGACAAAATCATCCCAATTCCCATACAGAAAACCAGCAGAAACAGCAAGCACGTCGGCACCAGCAGCAACTCCCAAGAGAGGGGAACCCCCGTTGCGATCATCACAATCAGAATGGCAGCGAGGCTAAATGTCATCGTGACAAAGCTGGAGAGTACTCTTGCAATGGGGAAAATATACTTGGGAATATACACCTTCCGGATCAGGCTGCCGTTTGCCAGAACGGATTGCATGGCCATCGTTGTACTCTCGCTAAAAAATGACCAGAGCGTCTGTCCGCATATCAGATAAAGGGGGTAATTGGGAATGTCAAAGCGGAACATATAAGAAAAGACCAGAGTCATAATGGTCATCATCAGCAGAGGATTTAACAGACTCCAGACATAGCCCAATATACTTCTGCGGTACTTCAGTTTCAGATCCCGTACCACCAACTCGTTCAGCAAAGGTTTGAACTGAGTTAAATGCTGAAAAAATGGCAGTATTTTGTGGATTTTCATCGATCATCCTCCTAAGTGTAATGGTTACGAAAATGTGTGTTTTTTCTGCACCCACCGATACCATGGTGAATTCAGAATTCTTTCCCATGTGTATTTGGTAAAATGCAAGTAATTCATGAGAACAAAACACTGGTATTTCTTCTTGGTCATATCATAAATTTTGGGAGCATTTTTTTGACAATAAGCCATCAGATCCTGAGCTCCCTTCCGCCCCTGAGGACGGTCAGGATTGATCAGGAGCGCTGTGGTAAGATAGCTCAAAATCACACCCTGTATTTTCCTGGCGGCATATTCCTTTCCGGCCGTCTCCGGAAGCCCGTCATATCCTTGCATCATTCGCTGAATGACCGTCTCTACATGATGCAAACGTTTCAGCTGGTTTGCATAAGACACACTTTGGTTGGCATCCCCAATACGATACTCGTATAGAAACAGATCTAAACAAGTGATGCTTTGTCCGTAGCAGCAAGGAAAGGTGGCATATTCTTGATCTTCATAAAAAATATGTTCAGGCAGAATGTGCCCCCAGCTTTGGTAGAAATCACGGAGATAGGCGATGCCGTGAAATGTCAAACTGCGTTCGAAGTCTCCCCAATTTTCCGTGATTTCACGAAAGGTATACGCCTTATTATAGGAAGCCGGGTAATGCCGCCAGCATTTAATCTCGTTTGTGGTGATATTGATGGTGCGGTAATGGGTCAAAACCACATCACTACTGCACTCGGCCAAAAGCCGAATAAGCTCGGGCAAATTTTGGGACTGGATCCAATCGTCGGCATCGATTACTTTGATATATTTCCCTTGGGCTGCTGCACAGCCGGTATTGAGGGCACCACCATGCCCTTTATTTTCTTGTGAAATCAAGCGCACGGTTTCTGGAAAACGGGTGCAAAATTGCTGTACAATTTCTGCGGTGTTATCAGTGGAACCGTCATTGACAACAACGATTTCCAAAGAGTCCAAAACTTCAGGTACCAGCATACTGGACAGACAGTGCTCTATAAAAGCGCTGCTGTTGTACGCTGGAATCACAAAAGACAATATTTTCAAAACAACCCATCCTTATTACGGCAGAAGTTCTTTCTGGCGATCGGCCTGCTTCCGAATTTTATTCTGCTGAATACCGCGAAAAATGGCCTTGAGAGCCATCACGGGGGAAATGGTCCCCTGGTATAAACTTCGCTTTCGGATTACATAATATACTGCGTAAATAGAGGCAAGTCCAGCACCTAATATGTAGCGTGTAGTTGCCCCCCGGTTTTCAAAAAAAGTTTCTGTAAAGCCTGCGAACCACGTTGACTCAGATTGCGCGACAGAGGCAATTTCCACAGGGACATAGTAGATTGCCAATCCAGCCTTCTGGCAGTCAGTCAGAAATTTTAATTCCTCTTCTGCCCCATTTCCTGTGCCTGCGCCAAGCAGTTCGTCAAAGCGCACGCCCGCAGACAGCAGCCGCTCCCGGCGGAAAGAAATCTGCCAGGAACTGACCTTTAAAGTTTTCGGAAAGCGAAGGCGTTGCACTTTGTCAGGAAAGGAGGGGGGACGATTTGAGATTTTAAAGATAATAATATCTGCCTGGGGAAGCATTTGATAAGATTGCAGGATTTTCTCCTCATAATCCGTCACAAATACCTCGTCATCATCGCATAGCAAACAAATATCTGCAACGGCCTTTTCAATGGCCATATTCCGGCTTTTGGTTAAACCACGCTGTGGAGTAGAGTACACCCGAGCTACCCCGGTTTTGGTAGCATACTCTTCATATTTTTCTTGCTGACATTGATTGATAACAACCACATCTCCGGTCAACTGGGAAGTATGTACTAAAGCGTCATCTTGTTGGTGCATACAGGACATAAGTACTTCTAATTTCATCATAACAATAAACGTATTAAATCAAGAGAAATTATTTATATTTACAAATATTACTCGTTCAGACCGATTATACCACCTGTCGTATCTCTTGACAAGTATAAAGCGTTCTTTTATCAAATTTTAGAAATAAAGCAAACATTTTTCCAAAAAGTGGATAAACATTTCTCTAAAAATGTCGAACATCGTTCGTGGGACAACTCAATGAGGGGGGAGTAGAATTGGAGTATCTGAAAAAAGGAGGATATGCAATGAAAACAATTACAAACGTTCGATTGGACTTGTCCGATCCAAATTATGGCGCTTGGATCGGTGCAATTCAAAATGACTGCAATTGCCGTGCAATTCAAGCGTCACTTCAAAATAACGGCAGGGCGTGGTTTGTGCCCAAAGGGGTTTCGGCTGCAATCACATACCGAAAGCCGGATGGTACAAAAGGATGGTATGATACATTAGCAGATGGCGCAGCTGCGATTAAAATCGATGGCAATCACGTGACTGCAATTCTGGCAGCACAAATGCTTACCACACCGGGAAAAATACAGGCAGCAATTGTGTTTACAGACAACATGCTAAACCAACTGACTACCTTCCCTTTTGTTGTATCTGTGGAAGAGAATCCATTCATTGGAGCAGAAAAATCGGAGGATTACATTCGGATTGCGTGGTTGGAGAACAAACTGGATGAATATCTGCTTCTTGCCAAAGAAAGCGGAGAATTTGATGGCAAAGATGGGCAGACACCATCTTTGCTGGAGGGCAGTGTGTCCTATCAGATAGGAGAATCTGGTTCCACACCTCCGGAAGGGCAGTGGACGGAAGCCATTCCCGAAGTCCCAAGAGGAAAGTACTTGTGGACACGCAGGGTAACGCAATGGTCGGAATCCGCACCTATAACGGACTATAGCGTCTCTTATATGGGGCTGGATGGAAAGGGGGCAGTGTCTTCTGTAAATCATTCCTTCCCGGACAGTTCCGGCAATGTAAAACTCGCACCGGGGGATATCGGTGCTTTATCTGTGTCAGGGGACACCATGGAAGGCCCTCTGAACATGAATGGTCAGCGATTGACCGGGCTGTGTGCGCCGGAAGATAAGTCTGATGCTGCAAGAAAAGTCTATGTGGATGATATGACCAGGAAGGCCTCTCCATACAACTGGCTGGACAACGGTGACTTCCGTATCCCTGTCAATCAGAGAGGGAAAGTCAGTTACAATTCGATTGGATACAGCATTGACCGCTGGAAAATCGATAATGATGGAGTAAATATGGCGATCGGAAACGGATATGTCAGCGTGACGCGGACTGCCTCTGATGTGAGAAATATTTCACAAGTTTTGGGCGATGCTGGGGGTCTCCTTGGAAGGAATATCACATTTGTGCTGAAATGTACCGGCAGTGCGGCTGTTGTGCTGGGATATCTGGTGAATGGGAATATGAAGTATGCCAATGCAAGCCGGAATGGCGATCTGCTTATTGGAACGTTCTTTCTCCCTTCCGACGCTCAGTCTGCGACCTTTTTTATTCAGCCGCAGGATATGAATGAAGTTAAGCTGTACTGGGCTGCTGTGTATGAAGGGACGTATACTGTCGACGCACTTCCTGACTTCCAGGCAAAAGGATATGGTGCCGAAATGGCGGCGTGCAGAAGATATTATCAGGAATACAGGGGAATTTACTTTAACGTGGTACAAGGACAGAGCGGGGAACTTCCTTTTTGGTATGGGCAGCCTATGCGGATTGTGCCCACCGTAACTGTACAGGCAAAGGCTTATGTTAATGGACAGTGGAGAGATGACCCTAGTGTATCCCCCACACCGACGGCTACGGCGTGCAGAGTTTATATCTCCGCAAATTCTGCAATCTACAAGTTTGATATGATGCTATCTGCTGATTTGTAAGGAGGGCACGAATGGAAACCTATATCGTATACTGTAAAACCAATGACAACGGGTATATTACGGCAGTAAATTCCTCAGCTTTTTTGCAGACAACCATGGGCTGGGCACAGATTGATGAGGGTACGGGAGATAAATTCCACCATCCACAAGGAAACTACTTTGATAAACCAATTTTGACACAGAGCGGTGTCTGGCGCTATAGACTGGTGGATGGCACACCGGTGGAGTGTACGCAGGAGGAACTGGCGCAGCAGGAGCGGCTGAAGGAGGAGAACCGCCTGCCAACCTGGCAGGACAGCATAGAAGCGCAGATTATGTACACTGCCCTTATGACCGACACAATTTTGGAGGAGATGTAAATGTTTGAGAAAATCAAAAAATTCTATTTATTGGGTCTATATGCTCCTGCCCATGTGGCGCATTTTGTGGAAAAAGGGAAGATAACCCAACAAGAATACCAGCAGATTGTGGGACAAGCTTACGAAAGTCATGCCCCAGCAATCCTGTCAGATGATAGCAACTAAGATAATTCTTTTTTGCTCAGCATCAAAGCTGATGCCACGACCTGATCCATGTCGTAATATCGATATTCACCCAATCGACCGCCGAAAATAACCTTGGACTCTGCCTGTGATAACGCTCGATAGCTTTCATATCGAGCGTTATTTTTCTCGTCATTTACGGGATAATAGGGCTCTTCTCCAATGTTCCACTGGGAACTGTATTCCCGGCTGATTACTGTCTGGGGCAGCTCCTGGCCTGCGTCATCCAAACCAAAAGTAAACCATTTATGCTCAATCATACGGGTCCAGGGCGTTTCTTTATCGGTGTAATTTACCACAGCATTCCCTTGATAATTGGAACAATTTAATATTTCCGTTTCAAACCGAACGCATCGATAATCCAAAGCACCCAGCCGATAATCAAAATATGCGTCGATGGGCCCGGTATAGATCACTTTTTCAGCCAAGCTGTCCCAGTTTTCCTTGTCAGCAAGATAATCCGTATTCAGCCGTATCTCAATACCTTTGAGCATATTGGAGATCAGCTGAGTATACCCTTCCTTAGGAATACCTTGATAAATGGCATTGAAGTAATTGTTATCAAAGGTAAACCGCAGAGGCAACCGCCGAATTAGAAATGCTGGGAGTTCTTTGCAATCTCGCCCCCATTGTTTTTCTGTATACCCTTTTACCAAAGTTTCAAAAATATCTCGCCCCACCAAGGCAACAGCTTGTTCTTCCAGATTCTTGGGTTCGGAGGTAATGTCACCACGTTGTTCAGACAGTTTTTTCATGGCCTCTGATGGGGTGTTTACACCCCACAGTTGATGGAAGGTATGCATATTAAACGGTAAGGAATACAGTCTGCCCTTATAATTTGCTATGGGAGAATTGATAAAGTGATTGAATTCTGCAAACTGGGAAATATAATCCCAAACAACTTTGTTGTTTGTGTGGAAAATATGCGCACCATACACATGAACATGAATACCTGCTACTTTTTCTGTATAAACATTTCCGCCGATGTGTGCCCTTTTTTCTAACATGAGAACTTTTTTCCCGAGTTCCTTTGCCTGTTGCGCAAACACAGCACCGAACAGCCCGGTGCCAACAACTAGATAATCATATTTCATTGGGAACCTCCCTTGTAAATAAAGGGGCATTCCGGAAGGAATGCCCCCTAAGATGCTGTTCAAATAATTGGTGCCATTACATACACAGCACCGTCTAGTTCACTAACATACCAAACGAACAGTACAGCAAACAAAATCAACTGAGCAGCAATTTTAAACCACAGCTTGTCATATATTGAAATTACAACTTTATAAAGACATGGAGTGTGTGACTGCATCAATGCAAGGGCTGCATTTCCTTCTTTCCTTTCGAACAGAGCAACATACAGATGGGCACACATGGGAACCAAGGCAATCCGGAAGAATAGAACCACTCGAAGCCAATTATAAAAGGCAAAGCAGACGGGCTGGATGGTTGCAGCAATCAGAACCATAAGGAAAGGCAGGCGAATTTGATCTTCGTTCATTCTGTCCTGGAGCAGCCAATAAGAAAGCAATACAACAACCCAAAGCAGGGCAAGAAGCGTCTCACCGCCTATGACCAAGCGGGGAAAATTTTCATACCTGGGATAGATTACGGAAATGCCAAATTCAATGATGGGACCACCAAGTAAGCCCAGTACTACGGAGAAGAAACCGCAGACTACCAGCAGCCATTTGTTAATAGGAATCTTATAGATAATATACAAACCAACAAACACAACTGCAACCTTGTGGAAACTCATTGCCACCAGAACCGTCAGCAGAAAAGGCAAGAGTTTGCGTTCTTTAATAAAACGGTAGGAAAATGTGAGGATGGCCATTGCCGCCAGTTGACGCCAAAAAATAATGGCATGCAGATACATTCCCAGGGCCACAAACGCCATCAGTGCAACCATGGGATGCTTGCACTCTGTTTCAAACGAGCGTGCAAATGGAAGCAAAATCACAAGGCTCAAAACCAGAAGCAGCACACGGTCGCTGATAAATACTCGTTCCAAGACCCAACACAGCAAAACGTAGCCAATTTCAAATTTATGCACCAACATCTGAGCAAAAGATAGGTCAGGGATAATCTCCCACTGGCGCATATACTCTGCAATATCAATGCTGACGCTGTAGTCCTGTGCGACAAAAATCAAAATTAGAAATCCGCAACTTGCGTAATAGGCTAGCCGCTTTCCTTCGTGCGTTTTTGCAAAGTCATAAACTAGAAGAAAGAAAAGCATGACCAGATAAATCCAATAAAATCCGTTCACCTATAACTCCCTTACCAATAACATTTATTTGAGAAACCAGAAAAAATATTTTCGCAAACCATGGAATGCATAACATGCAAAATAAAAAGCAGAGCGAAAGAAGCCAAAGCCCATATACCGATAGGTCAGATACGTCATCTTGGCTGAGTTCCATTTGCTCCCGGACTTCCCCGATGAGGAAATACGATACTTGAGCAGAGGTTCGTTAATGGCACAGCCAAAATGGTATTTCTCTAACACTTCCAGCCACATAAGATAGTCCTCATGACTATCGTCATGATGCATCGGAAATTCTCTGGCAACAGAAGTCTTCATTAAGACAGAAGAACAGTTGATGTAATTCTGTCTTTTGATGTCCGAAAAGGTGAACTCTTCTTTTACTGGAATTACATATCCGGACAGTGTTCCGTCCAGGTTCATCAGTTCCCTGGCTGTAGAACAAATAACGGAATTTTTTTCCTGCATCAACGCTAACTGACGCTTTAGCTTGTCCTTTGCCCAGACATCGTCTGCATCCAGGAAAGCAATGTACTCCCCTCGGGCTAACGCAACCCCACGATTGCGTGTCTGCGCAACACCCATATTCTGGGCGTTTTTTACATATCGGACGCGCGGGTCGCCCTTGTAACGAAGCATAAAGCCGTCTAAATCGTCATGAGAGCAATCATTCACGACGATGATTTCAAGGGGGACATCCTGCTTCAGGGCGGATTCAATAGCATTCCCGATAAATGCTGTGCAGTTGTAAGCCGGCATAATTACCGAAATGAGATTCTTTTCCATAAGCAACATCTATCGATTGCATTTACCCATGCAATTCTTATCCTACTCTATACATCTTATCGCATTTCTAGCGGGATTATAGCACAAATAACGGATATATTCAAGTGAATTTTCATTCGTACCGCTGTTTCTGAGGAAGAAATTAGAGGGAATGAGATAAGGAATAAGCGAAACAAAGGCGGCTAAATTATTTGACGTTTGGAAATGCTTTTGCTCAAGCGTTCAATAGCGGGGGTAAATGCTGAGCTTTAAATCCTATTTTCAACAATTTACACATAGTTAATCAGATATTCCTGGTTTATGATACAATCTAAATGGAAATTATCACCATCTTTAGGCCTGAAAGTCGGCCCATCTGGGCTGAAGTACGTGTCAGTGCAGTTAATTGGGGAGCAAAAAATATGGAAAGAAATTATTGGGGATTCTGTGACATTTATTTTATTATAAAAACTCTTCAGCGTGCTATAAAAGAAAAACTCAAACAGACCGGTGTGGATCAGGCATTTATGTATGAGCAGCTATTTGCTCACTGGTCGGAAAAACATAATCAGAAGTATGGGAGTAAAGGCAGTTTGAGTGTTTATTTTGGCGGTATTGAGACATTTCCTCCTGAGTTTTGTGATTTTTATAAGGAAGAAGTAAACTTTAATGCTCTTTGTGAAAATATTCAGGATAATGTACTGCCCAAGCTTGCAGACCGGGACCAGGTTATAAAAGAAATATTTGAGGCTCTGGATAGTGATGACCATATCATTGGTGCCAAACGAATTGCATATTTTTCCTTGAGAAGTAAGTATTTTTCAGATGACCGAGGCTTTGTACTTCCACAGGAAGCGGATTCGGTGGTTGCCAATTGGGAAGCCCATCTGTTGGCGGATATTCTATTATTTGTGATTACAGATCCACAATACCTCAGAAAAGGAAGCGAGCGCAAGCCTGTCCGTATAGAAAAGGAATCAACAGAGGACTTGGATAGAACCTATTTTGTGCCGGAACCTTTTAAGCCTTTTTTTGGGCGGGAAGAAGAGCTTCAGAATTTAGACGACCTTTTCAAAGAACATAGGCATATTTTCCTCACAGGTTTGCCGGGAATCGGAAAAAGTGAATTGGCAAAAAACTACGCTGCGTGCTATCGTAAGGGAAGCGGGAGAACATTTTATATTTTTTATACAGGCGATATGAGAGCCGATATTATTCGAATGGTCAACACCGCAAATGTAGGACTTTCTACACAGCAGCCGATTGTTTCCACACAACTGGCATCAATCTCAGAGAAAATTAACGCACCATTGGAAGATATGTTTCAGCGGTGCCTGAATATTCTGAAGGGATTGTCTGAAAACGACTTGCTGGTAATCGATAACTTAGATGTGCTCCCAGGAACGGTATCATCAAAAGAAGAAAGCCGGCAGAAAAATATGGACATTGACACGGAGCCTCTTATAGTGGAAATCCTAAATCTGCGCTGCCGCCTGTTAATCAGTACTCGTTGTGACTACCAACAAATAAAGCTGAGTATGCCGTATTCCTGCGTGAAAGTCAAAGAGTTGCATCCCAATACTCTGATGAAAGTATTTAGCTATTACTATTCTTCCGCTGAAAAAAACAAAGGCATTTCCAAAAAAATAATCCAAACTGTTTTTCAGAATACCCTAATTGTTAAGATGGTAGCTAAGCTGTTGGAGGAAGGTTTCTGGTCTGCGGAGGAGGTTTTGCAGAAGTTACAAGATAATTTGAGCAATACGGACATTGCAGATGAAGTCGCCTGTGAAATAGACGGAACGCTGTATGAACAAACAATGTCTGCCCACATCCATACTCTTCTGGGGTTGGCTCGCCTTACAGACTCGCACATGCAGATTCTGATGTATATGAGCCTGATGCCGAAGAGTGGTGTTCCCAGGGAAGTGTTTCGGGATGTGGCTGGTTTAATAGACGCAAAGATTCTTACAAAGCTCAACTATATGGGATTTATAGAGCGCAGTACAAATGCGCAGCTGTCCACGCATCCGCTAATCAGAAAGATTATTTTGCAGAAAACAACGCCCAATTACATCAATTGCAGCACGCTGCTGGAGAATATCAACAAAATTTGCATTCAACAACTTGGAGAGAAAAACAGCAAATGTCAGTGGGTATCCAGAATCATTGAAAGTATGGTACCACGATTGGACACATCATTAAAGAGAATAAAGAAACGCAAAACGTATTTTCATTTTGTTGAGAACGCAATCCCATTTCAGCTCTTTTTCTCCAATCAGAAAAGCGCTCTGGTGCTGCAGGAGAGACTGGAAAAGCTTGTAAATTTGGCTCAGTTTGATTTCCCTGTGGATAGATTAATATGCTGCGCCAATCGTATTATCCTTGAAGATGATTACCGGGATACACCATATCAGAAATTTGATAGAATGTTTAGTGTTTTTACTAGCGTACCATTTTTTTGTGCCGATCCTAACATGGTGAAAGTGTATTTCACTTCGTTATATCGGTGCTTGACCGAGCGCAAGGGAGAAAGAATGCTATCGATTATTTATGATGTAATCAGCTCCATCAATATGCGTGCTTCTTCAAAGATAGTAAGACTATTTTTGTTTCCTGCTTCTTTGTTTATTGCGCAGAAGGAACTATCAAAGCAAGCTCTACAACTGCCAGCACAAACTGCATCAGACTGTTCTACGAATCAGATTGAACAGGAAAATCAAATGCTTTTTCCCGAACCGGGTGAGAATTCTATTTCCAGGGAGCCTGATGCCAGCCAAAATGAGATACAAAAAGTAAAATAATTGTAAATATTGAAAAAATTCTCTCTTAAATACTCCATATTTTTTCAAAAAATCGTCTAAGTTTTTTCCAATATGCCCCAAGGATGAATTGCTAGTACATCCTTGGGGCTTTTCCTTTGCACGTATATCTTATTATTTATCTATTTATCTTGGTCGAATTCAGGGAAATAGAATGGTATTCAAACTTGTGCAACACTTTTTTATAACGTCCCTTGCTCCGGGATTTTTCAAAAAAGTTCGCGAACTTTCTGGGAACGACTTTTTCCAAAGTTATCCCTATAATGATACTGCAATTGCAAAACACACAAATGACCGCGGTCATTCCGAAAACAACTTTCGGAAAGGAGGTCATGTATGACAATGAACGAATCCTTTTCAGAAACAATCCCCGAACCTCTGGACATCCCGGATTTCAGCGACCCCGGCTTTCTGCACACCGTTACCCAAAACGAACTGCTGGACAAGCCGCTGCGGGAAGAGCCGGATCTGATCCAGGGTTTCCTGGTCAGCGGCGTCACCTTGCTGGTGGGTGCGCCAAAAGTAGGAAAGAGCTTTCTGGTACTTCAGATTGCGTACCACATCAGCACGGGGAAGCCCCTGTGGGATTTCCCCATTCAGCAGGCGGAGGTATTGTACCTGGCCCTGGAAGATACGGAGCGGCGGCTCCAGAAGCGTTCCTTCCGGATGTTCGGAGAAACCGGGACGGACTTTCTCCACTTTGCCGTGGTGGCAAAGACCATTAACTGTGGGCTTCTGGATCAGCTGCAGTATTTCCTCAAGCGACACCCCAACACCCGGCTGGTCATCGTGGACACCATGCAGTTCAGCCGGGAGGACACCCCAAACGGCAATCTGTACGTTGTCGACACTGCCTTTATGAAAACCATTCAGGCATTCTCCAAGGAAACCGGGGTGAATATTCTGCTGGTTCACCATACCCGGAAAGCACCGGACCAGAACGACTCCTTCAACACCATCAGCGGCAGCAACGGCAATATGGGCGGCGCTGACAGCGTCATCATCATGGGCAAGGAGAAGCGCACCGATGAACGGGCCTTTCTCAAATGTACCGGACGGGATACCCCGGATCAGATCTTCTGGATTCGGCGCAATCCCGGGAATTTGTGCTGGGAGCTGGAAGAGATGGAAAAAGAAACCTGGAAAGAACCCCCGGACCCTGTGCTGGAATCCGTGCACCAGCTGCTCCAGGACAACCCCTCCGGTTGGAGTGGGTCTGCATCCGAACTGGCCCAGGCGCTGAACACAGAGCTTTCCCCCAATGCCCTCAGCAGACGCCTGAATCTGCAAAGCAGCAGATTGCTGCGGGAGTATGGCATCACCTACAACAATCAGCACACACGAGAAGGAAGCAAAATTATACTGCTCATCACACAATCTACCAGTGACGATTGTGACGCTGTGACGATGGATGAGAGATAGTACCATCTATGGAAAATACCGTCACACCGTCACGGATCGTCACCGTGTATACAGGAAAGGAGCCATGACCATGTCATTTTGGAAAAAGCAAAAAGAAACTGAAAAAGTACCCCAGGCGGTAGAACAAGAGGTGCCGCAGAGTGCGCAGGAGCATTCCGTGCAGGGGGAAACCAAGCCCGCCTATTCTGTCGATGCCTACTTGCAAAGCCTGATTGCCCAAGCGGAACTGTCCCATAACGAACCTCCGGCGGAAGTGAGAAAGCCACTGCGGAAACGGGAGCATCAGATTTGTATTCGTTTATCAGACGATGAGAAGAAGAGATTTCTGGCAAAACTGAAGGCTTCTGGAAAGAACCAGCAGACCTTTGTATTGGATGCTGTTTTGCGCGGCGGAGAGGACCGAAGATTGGAAGAGAGCGCTCAGGAGATTGAAGATATTTGTGCCGAAGTGGATGAACAGATCAGTCTCCTGCGCGGTGTCCTGAAAAACAATCCGAAGCGAAAGGAAACCAATCCAGAGGATTGGGCCTTCATTCTGCAGACCATCAAAGATCTGGAGGATATGAAAAAACGTTGTTTGCGGATGATGGAGGAAATCTATGGCAATTATTAAGCACGTTACTTCCAAGAATATGTCTTATAACGATGTACTGGACTATTTTACTTACAAGCACAGAGAGGATCCGGAACGGGGATCCTATGAACCCATTCTGGATGAATATGGACTGCTGCAAGAGCGGGAGAACTGCGCCATTGTCTGTCTGGACCCCTATGGCCGGGACGCAGATCCGAGAAAGTGGAGCCTGAACTGCCTCAAAACCAACGGGAGATTTGGTAAGAATCGAGAGAAAACAGACCGCAAGCAGCATCAGTACATTCTCTCCCATCCGGAGGAAGACCGGCCAAAGATGACCATGGAGGACCTTCTGGAGGAGGGCAAAGCCTTCGCCAGAGAGAATCTGCAAGGATACGATGTGCTGATTGCCGTTCACCGTGACACTGACAACGACCATATTCACCTGGCAATCAATTCCGTCCGGGCTGCGGAGCGAGAGCCCCAAAGCTGGATGATGAAAAGCGACGACGGCAGCATCCGGCGATCCGAAGTCTGTGCTGGAGGCAAGCACCAGGACAACCCAGAGTTTCGCAGACACTACAATGATTGGGTTTTGGCCTATACCCGTGAACATGGCCTTGCGACAAAGGACAACAATGCCATGGCAGAGCAGCACAAGCGGGAGCGCTATGAAAAACGAAACCAGGAATTGGCAGATTCCATCCGAAGCGCTGCCGGAAAATGCGGTTCTTTCCGGGAACTGGTTAGCACTTTGGAGGCAGAGAAAATCTTCTTGCTTCGCAGAGGCAATGCGATCTGTGCCCTTGGTCCTCAGAACCGGAATGCGGTGCGGCTGGAAACCCTGGGCATTCATCCGGAAGAAATCCCGATTTTACAGGACGGACTGAATCAGAGTAGCTTTGCACCTGCAAAGGATTTTCTGATTGAGAAACGGAAGTACATGGACTGGCTGGAACACCGTCGGCAAAAGAATGCCAAGCGGGCAGAAGATGCCCTGGCGGATGTGGCCGCACTGATCACCAGCCTGCATCCCGGTAAGGATGAATTTCGGGAGCTGCAGTCCTTGCTCAAGCAGACCATCTACTTAGAACGAGATTTGCACACCGAACTGGACAAGGTGGATCACCTGCTGGAACGCTGGAATCAGTACCAGGATGCTTCTCCTCGTTCTGCACAAAAGGACGCTCAGGAGCGGTATCTTCGGTGGTGTGGGTGTAACCCGGATTCCCGGGAAGAACGAGTAAACCTGGAACAGGAGAGTGAGATCATCCACCTGCAGATTCAGCAGACCGAATCCATCCAGCAGGCCCTTGAGGAGACGGCTGACCAGTGGCGCAAGTATTCAGATTTTATTCCGGTGATAGAAGAGCCCCTGGATAACCGGGAGCAGCTGAGTCAGAAGTTGTCCATAATCCGGGCCAACCGGAAGAAGCTGAGCCGGATTGCCTACAACTGCCAGAAGGCAGCAAATCGCCGGATTTACAATCAGCCCTATCTTCAGAAGGCGGAGTATTTCCGGAACCTGTGGTATCAGAAACTCCAGGAAGAAAAGGCCATCAAAGCGAAGCTGAAACAGCTGAGCCGGGAATAAAAGCTAGCCGGAGGCCGTGGGGAATGAGGGATTCTCCCCCATCCTGCGGAGCACAAGTCCTCGGGGCTATCCATCAGATAGCCACAGAGGGAACTTGTTCTCTCATTTTCCCCATCTCCTAATAAACATTGACCTAATGTATAAAACATTGGAAAAACAAGGAAACTAACAGAGAAAAGGAGTGAGCAAATCAGTGGAGATGAACATCTGCGATGATAAAAAAATGGTAGATATCTGGCTGACCAACGCCGAAAAAAAAGACCCGGAAATCCGCCGGTCACTCCAGGATATCTACCAGGAATACCAAAAGAAAAATTACCTGGTTGCGGTTTTTGAATCCGGCAGCCAGAATCTATACCAGAATACTCTGGACTTGCTGCGCTACAATCGGCGCCGCTCGGCGGAGCGGGAAGTACAAAGAGAGAAAAAACAGAGAGCGGCGGGGTGGGAACGATAGAAAATGAGGATGCTGCTTTAGCAGCATCCTCTTCTTTCTTGCCACAAATACATTTCAGAAATCTTTGACTTGCAAATCAGGGAAAACTGGTGTACAATGTTATCTATAAAATATAAAAATTAAGAAGATAAAATAAAAAGAGTAGGTGAAACCTGTGTTAGAACGATTTGATATTGCGGGTTATACCCGTATTTCCGTGGACGATGAACTGGATCAAAAGAATGTCTCCATTGAAAATCAGAAGGCCATTATCGAGGATTATGTAAAGCAGCGGTTTCCTGGCAGCAGTTTGACCTTTTTTGAAGATCGAGACCGTTCCGGCTACACCTTTGAGCAGCGGGAAGGGTATCAGCAGATGCGCCGGGGGCTGATGACCCACAAATATGATATCCTCATTGTGAAGGACTTTTCACGGTTTTCCCGGCGCAACAGCCGGGGACTGGTGGAACTGGAAGACCTCCGGGACGCAGGACTGCGGATTATCTCCATCGGGGACGGCATCGACTTTCCCAATGATGACGACTGGCTGAAAATCCAGTTCCAGTTCCTTATCAATGAAATGCCGGTAACGGACACCTCCCGAAAGGTGCGAAACGTCATCAAGCGCCGCCAGGCGGATGGGGAGTGGCTCTGTGCAGCTCCCTATGGCTATATCATCAACAAGCGCAAAGAGTTTGAACTGATTCCCACGGAAGCGGATATTGTCCGCCGGATTTTCCAGCGGTATATCGAAGGTTGGGGATACAAGAAAATTGCCAACTCTCTGACAGAAGAAGGGATTCCCACGCCCCGTATGTCCGAGCAGATGCGCAAAGAGGCGGAAGGGGTGACTTGCAAGCGGCAGGCCAAGGCGGCCTGGGCCATTGTCACCGTTCAGGGGATTCTGGATAACGACTTCTATATCGGTACCCTGCGCCAGGGCAAATACACCCGGGCCAAAATCAACGGCAAGGACATCAAACGGGATGATGGGGAACAGATTGTCATCGAAAACCACCATCAGCCCATTATCGACTACCGCACCTTCGCCACCGTCCGGGCTTTGCGGGAGAAGCGCTCCCGGGACAACTACCGGGGGGTGAAGGTCAACGACAATGTGTACTCGGGCTTTCTGGTCTGCGGTGACTGCGGCAGTCCCATGTTCGCCATGAGCCGCAGCGACCTGGCTCCCGCCTACACCTGCGGAACCTATCACCGCCGGGGGCGGAAGGGATGTACCAGCCATCATATCCGGGTGGACAAGCTGGACGAATTGCTGAAGCTGTATGTGAAAAAAGTGATGGAGCATTCCACTGCCATGATAGGGCAGCTGAACGAAGATCTGGCTCGGGAGAACGATGACGTTGCCGAGACCGAGCAGTCCGCCGACCATCTGGCTGCGGTTCTGGACGACCTCCGGGAAGAGCTGAAGGCCACCAAACGCCAGCGAATCCGGGACATTATGAAGCACCCCGATCAGGAACAGCTGTTGGAAGAAACCTACGACGAACTGGAACGGGATCTGCAGAAGAAAATTGACGGACTGAACCATCAGATTGACCTGCTCTCTGACAAGCGCAACACCATCATCCAGGTCAACCGGGTGGCCAAAACCGCTCTGGATGTGTTTCAGGACATCTTGGAAAAGGACAAGCTGGAGCGCCAGGATCTGGATCTGATCATCGATCGGGTGGCGGTGTTTGAAGACCACCTGGAAATCAGGCTCCAGTCGGATATCGACACCATCCTTCGGTGTGAGAATCTGGAGGCGGCCGTAAATTTTAATTCGGGCATTGAAAATAGCGAATTTGCCGTCACCCAGTCCGCAAAAAAACACGCGGACAAGGTTTTCAATGTCCATGTTATCAATGACGGTGACCCGCTGGAGATTTATACGGAGAAGGACGGCGGGGTGATTTTTCGGAAGTATTCCCCCATGGGGGATTTGCAGGAATTTGCGGCCCAGATGTGTGAGTCCATTGTTTCCGCTACCGGGCATATTGCGGCGGTGGCAGACCGGGACAGCATCATTGCCCTGCACGGTGCGCCCAAACGGGAACTGATGGACAAGCCCAATTCGGCGGAGCTGGAGAAGCTGATGGAGCAGCGCAAGAACTACCTGTTCAAATCCGGAGATACGCCGATTTTTGCAGCGGACGGAGCGGAAAAGTACCGCTTGGGCGCCGCCTCCCCGATTTTGTCTCAGGGAGACCTGATGGGATGCGTGATGCTGCTGCTGAACGAAGGGGAGAGCCCTTTGCAGGAAGCGGATCAGAGCCTGGCAAAAGCCGCTGCCGGGTTTTTGGGAATGCAGATGGAAAGCTGAAAAAACCCCGGAACGCATTTGCGTTCCGGGGTACAGTATATTAAAAAGCCTCGCAGAGTTTGCCCTCTGGAGGGCAAATAAAGTCAAGAACGTTTTCGGCCGGGGCATGTACCTGGACGAAAACACCTTACAGGCTGCAAGTGTGGAATTTGGCCCCCCTTTGGGGACAAATTATGCACGCAGCAGACTGCCAAAAGCGTGGCGGAAAAGCCCGCAGGGATTTTTCGACAGGTGAAACCCCGGAACGCATTTGCGTTCCGGGGTCATTTGCAAGGGAAAAAGATTACTTGACGATGTTCACAGTGACGTGGTCGGTGCTGGCGGGTTCTGCCACATCGGCGCCGTCAACCACGAGAGCGCCGGAGACGATGTCAGCCAGCATGGTCTCGTACTCTTCCACGCTCCAGCCTTCCAGAGACCAGGTAGCGGTGGGCAGGCCCACAGCGTTCTGAGCAGCGCCCAGGGTGACGGTGGTGTTGCCGTCGCCGATGAACTCAGCCCAGCTCTCGTCGGACTCAGCAGCGGTCAGAGCCTGCTGTGCAGCCTCGCCGATGCCCTTCATAGCGGAGGTGATAACGGTGGGGGACTCGAAAGACTGGTCAACGTCAACGCCGATGACCTGGCCGTCCTCAGCGGAAGCGGCAGCAGCGATGGACTGGAACATGGAACCGCCGCAAGCGAAGATAACCTCGGTGCCGTTCTGGTACCAGCCGGCAGCCATGGTCTGCAGCTCGTTGGAAGCGGAGAAGTTGGAGCCGTACAGCCAGGAGTAGTTCATCTCAACCTGCACGTCCTTGACAGCGGCAGCTGCCTCAGCGCCCTGGACAAAGCCGTAGCCGTAACGGTTGCAGGCAGCGTTGGTGCCGCCGCCGCCGCCGGAGAAGCCCAGCTTGGTGTAGCCGTCCATAACAGCAGCGTAACCGGCCAGGTAGCCGCACTGCTCTTCCTGGAAGGCGATGCCGGCAACATTGTCTCTGCCCATGGCCCAGCCGTCAATGAAGATGAACTTGACTTCAGGGAAGTCCTCAGCGGCCTTCTCCAGAGCAGGACCCTGCATAAAGCCGGCGCAGACGACAACCTTGGCGCCGTTGTCGGCAGCCAGCTTCATGGCGTCGTAACGATCGTCGTCGGTGGCTTCGTTGCCGCCGGCGGGCTGATAGTACTTGTAGGACTTGCCAGCGGCGTCAGCGTACAGCTTAACGCCGTCGTAGGTGCCCTGGTTGAAGGACTTGTCCTTCAGCTGGCCCACATCGGTGATGAAGGCAACTTCGTACTTGCCGTCCTCGGAAGTCATCTCGTCAGGGATGGCATCAGCGGCAGAACCAGCAGGTTCGGTGGCAGCGGCGGTTTCGCCGTTAGCCTCGGTGGCTGCAGGGGTGCTGGAACCGCAGGCGACCAGAGCCATGGCCATGGCCAGAACCAGCAGCAGAGCCAGAATCTTTTTCATGATTTCATTCCTCCATAAAATCAATTTTGGTACTCTTGTAATACCGAGAACATTATCGCACAAATCTGGCGAAAAATCAACAAAATTTCCCTAATTTTAAATAAGTCTTGGTCAGTAAGACATGTGTTCACCAGCGGAAAAACTATAGGGCAGAAGCTGGGCCAAATTGACGGTTTCCCAGCCCTGATCGTTCACCAGATAGATGATAAAATCATCCCGGCAGAATTCCCGCATCACCTGGCGGCACACGCCGCAGGGAGGGAAGGGGCCGGAAATGACCCCGCCCTTGCCGCCGCAGACGGCGATGGCGGTAAACTCCCGGTGTCCGTCGTACACGGCCTTGAAAAAGGCAGTGCGCTCGGCACAGACTGTGGGACTGAAAGAGGCGTTTTCAATGTTGCATCCGGTATATACGCTTCCGTCGGCGCACAGCAGTGCCGCACCTACCTGATAGCCGGAGTAGGGCACATAGGCGTGGGTCATGGCTTCTTTTGCCAGGTCAACAAGCTGTTGGGGTGTCATAAAGGTTCCTCCGTTTCTCAAAGAAAACAGGGAGGGGCATTGGCCCCTCCCACGCAATTAAAGGATATCTTTGGCAAAGCTTTCGCCGCTGGTTTCGTAGGGGACGCCCAGAAGTTCGGTAACGGTGGCGGCAATGTCGGCAAAGCTTTTCCGGGTGCCCAGGTTCACAGGCTTGACCTGGGGGCCCAGCACCACCAGGGGAACGTATTCCCGGGTGTGGTCGGTGGTGGCGGTGTAGCCGGGATCGCAGCCGTGGTCGGCGGTAATCATTACCAGGTCTTCCTGGCCCAGCTTGGGCAGGAAATCACCCAGCCAGCTGTCAAATTCCGACAAAGCATTGGCATAGCCGTCAATGTTGCGGCGGTGGCCGTAGACCATGTCAAAATCCACCAGGTTCACAAAGCACAGGCCGTGGAAATCCTGGGCGGCATAGTGGTCGGTGTGGGCCATGCCGTCGGCGTTGCTCTTGTTGTAGACGTGCTCCGTGTCCCCCTGACCGGCAAAGATGTCGTGAATTTTGCCCACGGCAATGGTGTCCAGTCCGGCGGCCTGGATGGCGTCCAGCATGGTCTTTCCGGGGGGTTCCAGGGAGTAGTCATGGCGGTTGGAAGTGCGCTGGAAGCCCTCTGCGGCGGTTCCTACATAGGGGCGGGCAATGACCCGGCCTACGCCGTGTTTGCCCCGGAGAATCTGCCGTGCCTTGTGGCAGGCGTCGTAGAGTTCTTCCAGAGGAATGTGCTCTTCGTGAGCGGCTACCTGGAATACGGAGTCGGCAGAGGTGTAGACAATCCACTTGCCGGTATCCAGCTGCTGCTGGCCGTAGTCCCGGATGACATCGGTGCCGGAGTAGGGCTTGTTGCACAGCCAACCCCGGCCGGTGGCCTGGGTGAAGGCATCCAACACCTCGTCAGGGAAACCCTCCGGATAGGTGGGCAGAGGCTGGGGAGAGACCAGACCGGCAATCTCCCAGTGGCCGATGGTGGTATCCTTGCCCTGGGAAGCTTCCGTCAGCCGGGCTACCGCTCCGGTGGGGGCATCGGTTTTGGCAAGGCAGCTGACGCCGTCGATGTTGCCCAGTCCCGCAGCAATCAGATTGGGGATGTTCAGTTTCCCGGAACCAGCGCAGGAGGCCAGGGTGTTTACCCCCGGATCACCGAAGGCCGGAGCATCGGGCATGGCGCCGATTCCAAAGGAATCCAGCACAATCAAGAAAATTCGCTTCATGGAACTACCGCCTTATTTCTTGTCCATGGCCACTGCCACATCCAGGGCAACCTTCATCATGGTGGTGAAGGACTTCTGCCGCTCTTCGGAGGTGGTTTCGGTGCCGTTGAGCACATGGTCGGAGATGGTGCAGATGCACAGCGCCCGCTTGCCATACCGGGCGGCGTTCATATACAGAGCCGCAGCTTCCATTTCCAGGGCCATAACGCCCATCTTCTTCAGTCCGTAGACGCTGCCCAGTCCCTCGGGAACGCCTGCATGGTCGCCGTAGAAAACGTCGGAAGAGTTGACGTTGCCCACATGGTAGGTAGCGCCCTGGGCCTCGGCGGCCTTGACGGCTTCGGTGAGCAGTTCCCAGGAAGCGATGGGGGCGAAGGTGCCGGGCAGATGGAACTGGCTGGCCCAGTTGGAGTCGGTGCAGGCGCCCTGGGCGATGACCAGGTCGTACAGGTTGATATTCTCCTGAATGGAACCGGCGGAGCCTACCCGGATGATGTTCTCTACGCCGTAGCCGTTGAACAGCTCGTGGGAGTAGATGCCGATGGCGGGCATGCCCATGCCGGAAGCCATGACAGAGACCTTTACACCCTTATAGGTGCCGGTGTAGCCCTGAACGCCCCGGACGTTGTTCACCAGCACCGGATTTTCCAGGAAATTCTGGGCGATGAACTGAGAACGCAGGGGATCGCCGGGCATCAGTACGGTTTTTGCAAAATCGCCGGGTTTGGCGGAAATGTGGGGAGTGGGAGTATTGAGCATAGGGGTTTCCTCCTTATTATAGTATATTAGTAGCTTCCGTCGTTGGGGGCCTGCTTGCCCTGCTCCATGGCCTTTGCCAGCTTGACAATCCGGCTGGTGCCCAGTCTGTCAGCGCCCAGGGAGATGAACTTCTCGGCATCCTCCAGGCTGGAGATGCCGCCGGCGGCCTTGATTTTCACATGGGGGGCAACGTGAGCAGCAAACAGGGCCACATCTTCAAAGGTAGCGCCAGCCTTGGAAAAGCCGGTGGAAGTCTTGATATAGTCTGCCCCGGAATCGGAAACACACTTGCACAGGTGGATTTTTTCTTCTTCCGTCAGCAGGCAGGTTTCGATGATGACCTTCAGAAGCTTACCTTTGCAGGCAGCCTTTACGGCGGCGATTTCCTCGGTGATGGCATCCCACTTGCCGTCCTTGGCCCAGCCGATGTTGATGACCATGTCTACCTCGTCTGCTCCGTTGTCCACAGCGTCGCTGGCCTGGAAGCATTTGGCGGCGGTGGTATCGTAGCCGTTGGGGAAGCCGATGACGGTGCAGATGGGCAGCTTGCCGTCTACATACTCCTTGGCCTGCTTCACATAGGAAGCGGGGATACAGACGGAGGCGGTGTGGTAGCGCAGGCCGTCGTCACAGATGGCCTGGATTTCGGCCCAGGTGGCGGTCTGAGACAGCAATGTGTGGTCGCACTTGGCGAGAATGTCTGTTACGTTCATTGTACATTACCTCCTGAATTTTCGTTATGGCCGTGAAGTTTGATGACCCGATTTTCCCGAATGCCCCGGACGTAGCACTTGTGGCACATGGCAATGTAGCTGTCGTTGCCGCCCAGCACAACCTGAGCGCCCTGGGTGATGATATGGCCCTGGGCATCAATTCGGGCATTGACGGTGGCTTTGGCTCCGCAGTCGCAGATGGTTTTGATCTCCTGGATGGTATCCGAAACCTCCATCAGCCGGCGGCTGCCGGGGAAGAGCCGGGTCTGGAAATCCGTGCGCAGACCGAAGCACATGGTAGGGATACCGTAATCGTTGACAATGGCGCGCAGCTGGTCAATCTGATTTTCCGTCAGGAACTGGCACTCATCCACAATAATCACATCGCATTTGCCCAGTTGGGTCTGGGTAAAGCGCTGATACATGTCCATTTCCGGAGGAATTACTTCTACCTGGGCCTGCAGGCCGATGCGGCTGCGCAGAATCTGCTGACCATCCCGGTCATCGGCGCTGGGCTTGACCAGCCAGACCTGAAGATCATTTTCTTCGTAATTGTACTTGGTAATCAGTGCCTGGGCGGTTTTGCTGGAGCCCATGGCGCCGTACTTAAAATAGAGTTTTGCCATCTGTTTCTACCTCCGTTCACTGCCTTGATTATACCGAAAGCGCCGTATCATTGCAAGTCCCATTTCCCCGGAGAAAGAAAAACGCCCCGCTTCCGGACTTTGCCGAAAGCGGGGCGGCACAAGGGAGGTAAAATATCAACAGCAGCGGCCTCTGGGCACCCGGCACTGGTCGGGCTGGGTGTCCACCAGCACAATGTCCGGGCCGATTTTGCAGATGCTGTTCCAGGGAATTATGTAATCGTCGTGGCGGCCCAGAACGCCCCAGAATTTGCAGGGCCCGGGCACCACAATGGCGCAGACCGTTCCCTGGGGCAGTTCGATTTGCACATCGGAGACAAAGCCCAGCCGCTGTCCTGAGCCCACGCAGATTACTTCTTTGCATTGCAGGGTGGTAAATTTCATAGACATGCCCATTCCTCCTTGGGTTTTGGTTCAGTCTATGTAAGGCTCCGGGGAAGAATGCCTCTTCCCCGGAAACAATCAGGAAATGCTGACGGATTTGCGCATGGCGCCGATGGCGCCCTTTTCCAGCCGGGATACCTGGGCCTGGGAGATGCCCAGGGCGTTGGCTACCTCCATCTGGGTCTTGCCGTCGTAAAACCGCAATGAGAGGATTTGCTTCTCCCGGGGCTGCAGGGCCCGGAAGGCGTTTTGCAGGGTGATGTGCTCCATCCAGCTGGCCTCGGTGTTCCGGGTGTCCCGGACCTGATCCATCACCGTCAGAGGATCGCCTCCGTCGGCATACACGGGGTCATACAGGCTCACCGGGGCGCTGACTGCGTCCAGGGCCTGGCTGACTTCCTCCAGGGGGATGTCCAGCTCTTTGGAGATTTCCTCTAAGGTGGGCTCCCGACCCAAAGCGCAGGTCTGGGCCTCCTTGCACTGCAATACCCGGTAGGCCACGTCCCGGATGGAACGGCTGACCCGGATGGCGCTGTTGTCCCGCAGATACCGCCGCACTTCACCGGCGATCATGGGCGTGAAATAAAGTAGTTGAAATTTTTCAAATAGTTCCGATTACGATCTTAATAATAGCAGAACATTGAACTTTTTGCAAGTACAAAATCGGATTACAGGTTGTAGCGGACGTCAA
>CALXFP010000003.1 GCA_944387615.1 uncultured Oscillospiraceae bacterium
GTCCAGTTCACCGCCGGTGTAGTCCGTGCCCGTATCGATGGTCACGGTGCTGCCCTCTGCGGTGATGCTGCCCGTCTCGGTTGCTTCTCCTGCGTCAATGGTCAGCTGGCTGTCGCTCATAGAGATGTCCCCAGTTTCAGCGCTGCCTCCGGCAGTGACGTCCATTGCGGAGCCGTCCGTCAGGTCCAGTTCACCGCCGGTGTAGTCCGTGCCCGTATCGATGGTCACGGTGCTGCCCTCTGCGGTGATGCTGCCCGTCTTGGCTGCTTCGCCTGCGTCGATAGTCAACTGGCTGTCATCCATGGTGATTTCGCCTGCCGTGGCACTGCCGTCGGCTGCAATGTCCATTGCGGAGCCGTCGGTCAGGTCCACATCGCCGCCCGTGTAGTCCGTGCCCGTATCAATGGTCACGGTGCTGCCACCGTCAGCGGTAATGTCACCCATAGAGATGCTGCCATCGGCTGTCAGGTCCGCTTCACCGCCATTTATCACATCCAGAGTCTCGCCGGTGATGCTGCCTTCGGTGTCCACATGGAACTCGGCCCCATTCACCACCGTGGGTTCCAGGGTGATATCCTGAGTGGAGTTGATGAAGGTATCCATCACGATCTCGGTCACAGGCTCCTGGCCGGGAACATAACTCTGGATCAGCAGCAAACCGCCGTTCGTGTCAATCTCCAGAGCATCCAGATCCGTACCGATGGTACCGACAGCACTCTTGGGCACCAGAATGATCACGTCACCGCCGTTGGTGCGGATGTCGATGTCATCTGCATATCCGGTCGCTGCATCACCGTCCACCAGAGAGCCCTTTTCGTTGCTGAGCTGAATGGTGACGTTCCTTCTGTTTTCGGCTTTGGTGCCGTCCAGTGCTTCACCAGCGCTGATATAGCCGAACAGATACTCCACTTCATCGTCAGGTTCCAGTTTCAGCGTCCGGCTGTTTTCACCCAGCAGGGTAACGCTGCCGTCAGAACCCACCAGAAGCTGCTTCTGGTCCAGTTCAAAATAGAGGATCATCTGGCCAAAGGTGACACTGGCTTCGTTGGTATCCATCGCTTCCGAAATGGTCAGGTAGACCTTGCCGCCGTAGCGCACGGTGCCCATCAGCTGGTGTTCCTGATCCTTGCCTGCGTAGTGGTAAGTTTTGGTACCGCTCTGTTTTGCGAAGTCTGCTTTCATCCAGCCGTTTTCGCCATTTTCGGAATAGTAGTAGTTGCCCGCCAGGTCCTTGGCGATCTGGTCCGTCAGACGCTCCAAATACAGCTTCTCGCCTGCTTTGATGGTAATACTGGCATCGTTGGCCATGGGCAGAGTCTGGTAGAAAATTGCCATGCTCTCTTCCGGAGTAAGGACTACCAGTCTGCCGTTCTCGTCGATGTAGGAGAGCTGGTCACCGTTGAGGGTGTAAGCGATGGCCTTGCCATTGACGGTGTAGACCCGCTTTCCTTCTTCGTTGAGTGTGTACTCCCGCAGGGTTCCCAGATGGCCCAGCTGGGTAGCGATGATCTTGTCGGAGGTGTAGGTACTGCCATCGAACTTAGCACCGAAGGTCACCTGATCGGCACCATCCAGCACCAGCGTCACTACCAGGCCGCTCTTGGTCAGATAGAGGGTGTCGGTGATGCGATAGCCGCCGCCGTTTACCTGGCTGTTCGTGGGCAGTGTGATCTCCTTGACAGGGATATCCTCCAGAGGTCCGATGATCAGCACGGTGGGATCCTCATCGGTACCTACAGGGCTGCCGGGCCGCAGAATGAGCAGGCCGCCGGAGACATCTTCTGCCGTGCTGTAGCTGCCCCTTTCCATCTGGTTCAGGTACACCGTTTCCCCTGCAGCGTTGCGCAGCACCTGGCCGTCTTCTGTTTTCAGCAAGGTATTGCCAGTAGCTTGCTTCTCTTCCACCAATTCTGCCATAAGACCGCTGTTGTCGGTGCCGTAGCGTTCAAACATGTCAGCCGGATCAAACAGCAGGTAGTGGCTTCCATCCCAGATGGCATACAAGCCTGTTGCGGAAGGCACCAGTGTGCCCGATGCGTCCAGGGTTCCGATCTGATAGTTGATGCCAGTCTTGTTTCTTCCCGGTGCGAAATCGATGTACGCCTGCACGCCGTCCAGCAGATAGTTGGTGGTCTCGCCGGTGGGATTGCCATCCGAATCGTAGACATTCCGCTTCAGCACTGCGTAGCTGGTATTTACCAGCACCTTGGTCGGATCATTCAGAAGCGTGTCGCTGCCGCTGGAAATGCGCAGGTACCATTTACCGGGATTTCCATCGGTGCCGGCCTTGAAGACGATGGTGTAGTAGTTTCCGTCACTGCCCGCCTGGTCTTTGTACTCGGTCTCACCGGCATCATTGTTGTCCGGCTTGAAGGTAACCGTGATGTCGTTCTCTTCGTCATCCTGGCCCACGGTGAAGGTACGATTACCGGTATCATGCTGATGGTTCTCATCCTCCGGCAGCACCGTTTCGGGGGCGCTTATGGTCTGGCTCATCAGGGTGTACACATCTTCGCCGTTCTGGTTGGTTTTCTCCAGGTAGAGTCCCTCACCGGGATGGCTGTCCACCTGATAGTAGTACTTGCCGTTGATGATTTGTGCCGTGGCCTGGCTCAGGTAAGACCAGATCTGCTGGCCGTTGACGCTGATGCGGCTGCCGTTGGCATCCTTCATGTAATACACCTGGCTGACAATCCGGTACTCCGCCTCGGAAGTCAGTTTGCCGGTGTATTCGTCCTTGGCAACGTCGTAATGCTCATACAATGTGCCGTCAGGCTTCTCGTACACCGTCTTATCAAAGCCAGTGTATTTAACACCGCTGGTATAGTACTCGTTAGAGAGGCTGGCGGTCACCGGCTGCATCTTCACATAAGTAAACTGCAGCCAATAGCTGTACATGCAGAAGGTTTTGGTTCGATACATCTGCGTGGTGGGTTTGTCCTTGTTGTTATTGAGCCTTGTATAGACAAATTCGGCGAAGCGGAACACATCCACACCGTTGTCCTTTCCGTTGGCGGTATAGGTCATGCCGTCCACCTGGACGCTGCTTTCCACTGTCCGTTCCACAGAGGGCATCCAGTAAATGCCGGCAAGTGCCTGATACAGGCCCGCCGCCTGACCGCTGAGGTTCTGGCCAGGAGCAACGGTGTAGCCAAGGCCCGGGATATACACCAGCCCCACAGCAGTGCCGTCAATGGACATGGTGTTGTTGCTGTTCCAAACAACTTCATAGCCGGTGCCCAGGAAATCCGTCACTGTGAAGGGGTCACCGGAAGCGTTCCGCAGCACCTTACCCAGGTGGGTACCGCTGCGCCACTCATGGGTGTCTCTTGCCACCGAATCAAATTGCGCCTCATAATAGGTCACGCCGTTGTTCAGGGTATTGGTCACCGGATGACCATCGTAGACCTGGAGGTGCTCTCTGTTGAAGCTGTCCCGGTTCACCTGGTCCACATCCTGAATCTCGGTGCTGCCGCCGGTGAAGGCGTAGAAGCGCAGGCTGTCGGTGCCCTTGTCGTGCAGCAGGAAGTAATAATAGGTGGTGGCAGGAGCACCGGTGATGGCGTCCATAGTCGGCTGCAGACCGCTGAGGTAATAGTAGTCGATCTGCGCCGTACTCAGCGCCAGGACCACCCGCACATCCATTTCCTTCAGCGTGTCCTCATCGGTGAGGTTTTCGCCCTGGTTGCCGGACACGGTTCCAGCGGTGACCAGGCGGATGCGGGCCTCCCCGCCGCCGCTCAGCAGGCCCTGGGAGGTAAACCAGCTGGCGCTGATGGCCTCCAGGAGAACCTCGTAGGAGGCATCCTCTGCCACGGTCAGGTAGCCGGTGGAAAGATCAATGGAAATGCCTTCGTTTAGCTTGATCTGCACCACCTTGCCAGAAGTGTCCTTGATGAATTCAAAGTCACCAACCGCAGTTTCTGTGCCGCCCTCTTCAATCCGGGAGACATTGCCCCAGGCGTCCATGTAGAACAGAGTGCCGTTGGGCAGCAGATAGCGGTAAAGCCGTTCGGATGCATCGTAGCCCTGGAGGTAGTACTCCAGCACATCCTTACCGGTGAGGGTATAGGCCGAGGCAAGCTCCACAGTGGCATCGGTGATGTAGCTCAGAGAACCGGGCAGCGGGATGGTGACGGTGGTAGTACCGACAATCATCGTAGCCTGCACAGCTTCCTTAAGATCCATCTTCACATTGCCGCTGAGCGAGACCACACGCTCAATGTACACCGGGTCTTCGTGGCGCTCCAGCACCTGGTTATTCTCGTCCACAAGGATCAGGGTCACCGGTACGATATTCACGAACACATCGCCATAGGCCTCGATGTTCACCACACCGTTGCTGCCGGAGAATACATAAGTGTTGAAAGCCTGATCGGCCGTGCCTACGCTGGCAGCACCCTTGACCAGCAGGTCATGGGCCCAAACCGGCGATACGGTGGTGCCGGAAGAAATATTGGCCACGCCGTCAACTCCCGTGAGTGCTCCACCCTCTTCACCGGTCCAGACAAACTCCACATGGCCATCGGTGTTGGACACAAATCCGCTGACCTTCACACCGCCGGTGCCGCTGAACTCGGTCCGCACTTCGGGTTTGTCATAGACCACATCTTTGATGGTGTGTCTGATGCCAAACACGCTGGGCTGAATGAATCCGCTGTTGGAGACATAGATACCGTTCAGCTGCACGTCGAAGTGGGAACTGTTTGTCAGGATCACCCGGGGCAGCACCGCCTGGTTGTAGACGAGAATGCTGCCGTTGGCGTCATGACCGTCATGGGAGAAGTCCGCCATGCCGGGCAGGTTGTTGCTGATGTCGCTGAAGGTGATGACATTGCCATTTTGTTCATAGAATTTGTCGGGGTTTTTCACACCAACTTCCCGCACTGTCAGCTGTCCTTCGTGTTCAGAGATGTCAATGTAGATGCCGCCTGCGGCATCGCCCAGATAAAGGACGGTGTCACCGCTGACAGAAACGGTTCCTCCGCTGGCAAAGCTGTGGCTGGCAACAGCTTCCTTGACGATAAATCCGCCTTTGCGGGCATCCCGCCGGATGCGGCCGCCGTCAAAGCCATAGCGGGTAACCGCTACGACCGCACCTCTCAGAATGACGCCGGAGCCCAGTATGGTGTTGGACGACGCATTGGTTGAGCCGCCAGCCTTGGCCAGAGCCTCACCCACTGCGTTCAGCTGGATGATGGCATGCACACTGATGTTGGCATCCCGGTAGGCAGGCTTGACAGAAGCGTAAATGTGCAGGTTGTCGTGACCGGTAATGTCGGCCCCGTCAATTCTCACATCCGCCCTCAGGGTGGTTTTGGGATTGCTGATGGCGTTCACCGCCGCGCCCAAAGCCGAGCCCTTGGCGTAGGTGTAAGTGTAGATATCCACTTCGCCGTTGCGGGCGATGATCTCCACATCTTTTCCTTCGATGACCGCCAGCTCACCACCGGTTTTTCCGATGATGACATCAGCATCCAGGTTGGTATTCACATTGGCCGTGGAATTGGGTGCCACGCCCAAACCGGAGGCATCCGCACTCACATTGGTTGACACCCCTGTCTGAGATGCATCGGCGCAGATGTCCACTTGACTGAAGCGAGCCCGGATCAGGACGTTCTCGCCGATCTGAACCGTTACCCGGTTATCGATGTTCACCAGAGCGGTAGCAGTGCCCAGGGCAACCACGCCGCCGGAAGACACCTCCGAGCGGGTGAGAATGCTGTCCCGGGTGCCGCCTTCTGCGCTGATAACCAGGTCGCCGTAGTTGGCAAGCAGGGAACTGTTCTCCTCAACCAGGATCGAAACCACGCGGTTCAGGGTATTCTTGGACCACAGCATGCTTCCCTCGAAGAATCCTCCCCCGTCGGCATAGGTAGCTGCGTTCAGTTGGGCCGAGGAAATCGCCTCCACGATGAGGGCCTCACCAGCATCCAGGATGCCATTGATACGGATGGTGTTGGTGGTATCGGCAGTATTTTCGCCGTAAGTCACATTGGCGTTCACACCGATACCGATGCTGGAGCCCCTGGCCTCGCTGCGGCCCTTGGGGGCATCTTCGCTGAGTACGTTCACATTTCCTTCGGTGGAGCGCACCTCGGAGCCCTCCAGCACTTCCACGCCGGTGTCGTACCAGGCGTTGGTTGGCAGCACACTCACACTCAGATTGCCGGCAGCCACATTCAGGCCCCGTTCGATATTGGCCCGGGCATTGCCGGTGTTGTAGGCCCGCAGGGTGATATCCCGGACGGCCTGGATGATGCTGTCTCTGACGATGATGCGCACAGTCTGCGGATTCTTCTCGGAGCCGCCCACCTTTGCGTTGGCGGTGTTGATACCGCTGATCACCAGACCACCGCCGCCTTCGCTGGCAGCCACAGCATCCGAAATGGTATTGCCCACCGCTTCTGCGGTGAAGGTTCCCGATGCATTGACCAAAATACCATCTACCAGCACATCCACCTTGTCCTGGGTGGAGGAGGCAGCGTTCAGACTGCCCAGCAATACCAGTCCCACGTTGACATTGGACTTGGCAATGGCCTGTGCCTCGGTCAGGCTCTTGGCCCGCACGCTGACATTGCCTGCACTCAGTGTACCCGCGCCTTGCAGGTACACCGTGTTGGCTGTACTGCTCTCGGCGGTGACATGGTTGACACCTGCACCTACCAAGCTCACGTTTGCGCCGCCGGAACCACCGGCCTGAGCCGTGGCGATGCCGTATCCGCCGGTGCGAACGATCTCGGAGTTCACGTTCACGGCGCCGCCCACCTGGGCTTCCCCATCAAACTGTGCTCCGGCGGTCTGACCGGCCTTCAGCACCGCATCCGCCACGGTGACGGCGATGCTCACGCCGGAAACGTTCACCTTGCGGGTGCGCCCCAGCGCATCGGCCAGCAGGTAGCCTATGTTCTGAATATTCACGGAATTGGTCACACTGGCATTGCCGCTTACCTTCACAGATGCATTGGCCTTGGCGCTGGTTTCGGCAGCCGCCCGGTTTGCATCTGTGGAGACCAGAGTGACCCCCACGCCGCCGGCTGGACCGGAGGCAGCGTAGGATTCGGCATAATACTTGTTTTGGATATCCACGTCCCCGGCGTTCAAGCTGCCGGTATCTGCCAGAGCCTGGAAACTGCCGGAGGCAATGGCCTTGGTAAGCAGCAAGGTGGCGTTGACCAAGGTCACATCCACGCTGTCGTCATCAATATCCGCCTTCGCCCAGCTGCGTGCTGCATTGCGCAGTGCCAGCTGCCCGGTGGTGACAATGCTGCCAGTGGTAAGGATATGGACACTGGAAGAGCCTTCCATTCTGGCGTTGGCCTCGGAGGCCACGCCGCCGATGATGGACACACCCACCGAGTGGTCGGAGCCGTTGCTGCCCACGATGGCCGCTGCACCTGTCTCGGCACTGTCATTGAGGCTGGCCTGAATCAGGATGCCGCCTATGGCAGTCACACTCAGGCTGCTGGCTGCGCCGCCCTCCGGCTGACCGATGTAGGCCTGCTGGTTTGCGCTGACAATGGCATCGACCACGTTCACAGCCAGTTCGGCACCTTGCACATTCACCTTGGTACCGGGGATGCAGGCATCTGCAGCTGCCTTGCCGGAAAGGAGGATATTCACTGCGCCGCCGATGATCAGGCTGCCTGCGCTACCCCGGATGGCCGCTTCGGCCACAGTTCCGGCATTGGCGTAGGCCACGTTGACACCTGCATCCAGCAGACCCACACCTTGATTGGGCTGGCGGGATACAGCTTCAGCCCGGGCCGTATAGGTGTTGGTGACGGTGACGGATGCGGCCGTAACAGGCCGGTCCTCCACCAGATGGATGTATGCAGCGAAGGTTCCGTCTGCCCGGGCAATGATCACGTTCACGCCCAGACTGAGCAGTTCCACACTGGTACCCGGGTCCGCTGCACTGGCAGTGGCCAGGCTATTGGCGGCGGCAGTAACCGAAAGCGCCCCACCAGCGGTGACCTTCACAGCATCCAGTAACGCCTTGTTGGTACTGCTGTTCAGCGCCACAGCCGTGTTACTGCGGGCGGAGGCCAGACTTACGCTCACGCCGCTGCCCTTGATGTTGTTGGCCAGCAGCACGCTGGCGCCTTGGCCATCGGCTGCATTCAGCTGTGCGTTCACGGTGATGGCTGCATTTTTTACTTCGACGCCTTGGATGTAGGCCAGGTTCTCGGTATCCAGCAGAGCCACCAGAACATTGGCAGCGATCTTGATACCAGTCAGGCTGGCCACAGGGCTCACGCTGTAGACCCGGGAGGTGGCGATGCCGCTGCCGGTGACGGTAAGGGTATCCACACTGAGCACGCCTGCACCGGTGACGGCAGCCTTGCCGCGGCTATCGGCGTTGGCCACACCCACATTTACCTGCAGCTGCGCGCCGCTGAGTTCCGCACCACCGGCACTGGGGGCCAGAGCCGCCACTGCACCGGCAGTATAGTCGGTAGCAACGCTTACGCTGCCCGCCGTTATGCTGCTGCCTGCCGGGATATCCAGAATCGCCACAAACTCGCTCTGAGAATAGGCTGTATCCACGATAACGGCGGCGGTGATGGCTCCCACGCTCTGATTGAAGCTCTGGGACAACACATTGGCAGTACCACCGGCGAACACGTCCGCCTTTCCGGAAAGGATCAGACTGAAGGGTTGCACACTTGCCTGGGTAAGGGCCCGGCCATAGGCCGCAGCCACATTGACTACAGCAGAGATGGCTCCGCCGCTGCCGGTAATGAGTCCGGCAAAGACCGCCGCATTGCCCTCACTGGCATCCACTGCCTCGGAAGGCGCCGCCACGATGTTGCCACCGGGCAGTTTACCCAGATCCACATACTTCATGTGCTCCAGGCCTTCGTTCATCTCACTGCGGGCAGTGAGGCTGCCGGCGGTGATGTTTCCGCCCGCCACATTTGCCTGCTGCTGCGCCCGCAGCATAGCCACAGCAGCGCTTCCCAGCACGCTGATGGCACCGGCATTCACACCCCAGACCTGGGCATTGGCAGTGGCCTGACCGTAGGAGCCCAGGTTCACTGCACCGTTGACGTTCAGCAGATGGCTGAGCGCCTCTTTGCCGCCCAGAATCCTGGTGATATTTTTGGTATTGTTGTCCGCCACTGCGGCGTTGAGACCCACACTCACCGCACCTGCCCCAGCTGCAATGGCCAGTGCCTCGGCGCTGGAGGTGTTCTGATCGTTCTGCCGTCCGGTATGGACATTCAGATTTGCGGCGTTCATTTCCACGCCGGTTACATCCACCTGAGCAATGTTTTCTGCCTGCAGGAGCACCGTGCTTACTACCATGCCCACTGCCGCAGCACCACCGGTGAGGGAGGCAACATAGGCCCGGCCATCAGCGTGGAGCGCACTGTCGATGTTCACATTGCCTGCGTTTACATGGATGCGGTCAAGCCCGGCAAACACACGGGCCGTGTTGAACACCAGCAGCACCTGAGCAGTGATTCCCACTGCGCCGCCGTTGACATTGGCAGCGTAGCTTTCCGAGCTGGTGCTCACATCGTTCCGGATGCTGATGCTGCCCCCATTCACCGTACCCGGAGTCACATAGGCAGCGGCATCCGGAGCTGCGCCGATGTAGGTATACACAGTAGGGGTTGTTTTGGTCAAAGCAACTGCCGCACCCACAGCCACAGCGCCGCCGGCCACGCCCAGAGTAAATGCCTTCGCATCGCTGTTTACCACTGCATTGAGCGTAATGTCCGGTGCATAGGTCGGGCTGCCGATGGATACGCCCTGGGCTAGGAATGTCTGAACCAGATGCTTGTTGATGGCCACAGCCACGCCTGCATTCCCCGCGCCCATGCCGGCAGCAATACCTGCTGCCGCACTGGTGGCAGTGTTGTCCACCTGAGTCTGCACCCGGATATGGGACACATCCTGCACAGAACCTGTGCCTTCCATGGATGCCTGGGTACTGCCGTCAAAGACGGTGGCAGCTGCGCTGGCGCTAACACCCGCCATACCGCCGCCCAAACCCAGGGTTGCAGCCACAATGTTCCGGTAGTCACTGACAGCCCGGAGGGTCAGCTCACTTGCCTGTCCCACGCTGCCCAACAGCCGAGCGCTGACGTTGCTGCTCAGATGTACCACTGCCAAAGCTATGCCAACACCAGCCGTGCCCGATACGCCGCCGCTTACCGAAAGGGCGTGGATGGTCAGTTCGGTAAGGTTGAACTCGTCGCTCTGTCCGTTCAGGTAATCCATGCTGTCCCGGTCATCCTGGGAGAGGTCTGCTCCGGTCAGCAGCGGGCTTTCGGCAACGGCTTCGATGGTGATGCTTCCGCCTGCCCGGAGCATGGAATCCTGCTCTGCCCAAGCTTCTACGGAACCATTCATAATGGCCACTGCCATGCCCACGCCTGCACCCACAGCGCCGGAGGCTCCGAAAGCCACCGTGCCGAGACTTGCGTTCAACTGGTCCTTAGCCCGGATCGTAATGCTGCCAGTGCTGGACACAGAAGTGTTGGCGCCGATGAATGCCCGGGTAAAGGCCGCACTTGCCACATCTCGGAATCCCTCGTAGACTGAGAATGCCTCATCTGCGTCGGAATTGCCCTCGCCCACCGGGGTGACGGTGAGACCCGAGCCGGGCTCGCCAGCGGTCACGGTGCCATCCGGATTCTGGGTCACCGTGTAATCTTTATTGAAGTCTTCACTCACATACTGGTCTGCACCGTTGTACTGGTTGTCCACCGGCACGTCGCCGTAGCTGTTGCCACTGCCGGCCAGGGCCTCGTTGAGCCAGGCCTCATCGTACTTGCCATAGACATCTCCCGCTTCAGACGGTGCTTTTTCCTTCATGCCGGCCAGCAAGTCGGAGGGATGGAAGTGTTCGGCCAAAGCCTGGGCGGAATCATCGTCCAGCTTGCCGCCCACTACCAGGGCCATGATGACCGCGCCGATTCCGGCGGTGCCGCCTGCGCCTACGCTGCCCGCATAGGTGCGCACATCCCGCTTGCTGAGCGCATTCACCAAGACATCACCGGCATTGGTCTGTACTGCATAGTTGCTGCCGATCCCGGATGCCACCAGGTTATCGGCCAGAGTGACGATGGCAGTAACGCCTGCGCCTGCAGTTGCTCCGAAGGAGGCAGATGCCGCCACACCGATGAGTCGGTAGTCATCCTGCGCATCCAGGGTGATGCTGCTTGCCCGGATCACGGGCTTTGCCGCCGCTGCATTGTCCTGCACGATAGCCAGCACAGTATTCTCATTGAGGATGACCACTACCGTGCCGGAAACTCCCGCAGTGCCGCCGCCGGAAATACCTGCACCGTCAGCAGTGATAAATTCCCTGGAGTTGGCCAGAATGTTCAGTTTGCCCTTGGCATCCACACTGGCACCTGCCAGCAGGATTGCTTCAGTGAGTCCCTGGAAAGAGGTGACCACCGCCACGCCGGACACACCGGCAGTGGAGGCACCCGCAATGCTCAGGGCCACATTGTAAAGTTCGATGACGGTATCGGCAGTGATGTTCACATCGCCGCCGTTTGTAATCTGCCCGCCCAGATGGGCCTGCACCGCATTTTCATATGCCAGGATGTTGCCCGCTCCGCCGGCGGCTGCAGCACCTCCGGTGACGCCGAAGGTGGCGGCCAGCAGGAACATCTCATCGGTGCTGTCGGCATCCACAGTGATGGACTTTTCCGCGTGGACTGCCTGGCTGCCGCCCAGCAGGATCGCAGATACCTGCTTTTCAAACAGGATGGTGACTACCGTACCGCCCAGGACTGCGGTAGCGCTGCCGGAGGCATCCAGTGCGCCGCCGAAGTTCACCACAAAGGTATCGTCTCTGGCTTCAACCGAGATCTCGCCTTCCCCGTGGGAATCATCAGACTGACCGTCGCCATTTACATCCTTCTTCTCGGCGGTGTTCAGTCCGGCGCTGACCCGGCTGTTGTTGCCCACATGAGCGTTGACGGTATTGTGTACCAGCAATGTGTCGGCCACACCCACCAGGTTTGCTGTGGAGGACCCGGTCACCGAACCAGCCACTGCCGCCATATAAATCTCTTCGGCAGAGAAGGCATGGAGCACCACGCCCCGCCGCCTGTCCTGTCGGTTGGCTGTCCCGATACCTGCATTGGCACCCGTATCCAGTGCCCAGGCGGTAAGGTCATTGTGTTCACCCACCAGAGCCTGCACCAGGTTCCGGAAGATAACGGTGGTGGCACTGCCGCCCAAAGCTGCCGTGGTACTGCCGGTACCGGCCACTGCGCCTGCACCGCTGACCACCAGATTGTCTGCGTCAGCCAGAATACCGATGCTGTCCCAGGCCTGTACCCTGCTGTTGTCACCCAGGCGGGAGACAGCCTCGCTGGAAAATGCATTGTGGACATAGGTACCTGCCAGGTCCAGCGTAGTGCTGCCGGAGAAGGTCAGGGCCGCGCCCGCAGCCAGCGAGCGGTTGTTGGCTCTGGATTCCACCAGCACTTTGCCGTTGTGAGCAATGAGGGTAGCCTTCTGTGCTGCAACGGCGGGGTTTTCGCTGATACCCGCACCGGCATGTGCCTTCTGGCTGAACTGCCGCACCAGAACGGTGGCACCAGCCGCAGCTGTGCTGCTGCCGGAAGCAGACAGGCTCAGCATGGCTGCCAGCAGATCGCTGTCATTGAAAGCGTGGAGCAGCACATCGCCTGCCATCGCCTCCAGTACTGTGCCGCTGCCAGCCAGAGCCATAGTTTCGGAACTGGTGGCAAAATACGCCAGTGTGGCCGCCGCATTTGCGGTACCGGAAGGTGCACCGGAGGCAGAGGCCAGAATTTCCATCACCCGGTCCGCACTGTCAGCGGTGAGGGCTATGGAGGACGCCTTGACCACGGTGTTATCGCCCACACGGGCACCTGTTTCGTTATGGATATCGGTCCAGGCCACAGTGCCGCCTACTGCCACATTGGTACTGCCGGCAGCAAGGCCCATATTGGCTGCGATAAGCGCCAACTGGAAGTCATTGTCTGCGTCCACAGCAAAGGCTCCATCGGTGTAGATGGCAACGCCATCTCCCACCGAGGCCAGCGCCGCAGCGCTGCTCTCTACCAGGTTAAACCCGCCGCCCAGTGTCAGGAGGGCAGAACCAGTGACCGCATCGGCAGTGGCCACGTCCCACACCAGATTTCTGGCAGTGGCTGCTACGGTCACGTCTCCCGCTGCATGGATAGCACGATCTGTCTGACCATTGCCAATCCTGGCTTCCGATTTATCCTTCAGCTGTGCCAAAGACACCACCGCTCCCGCGCCCGCCTTGGCGGTACCCAGGCTGGCGGAGCCGGCGATAACCCGAGCCTCAGCGGAAGAATCCGCCCGTACAGTCAGGCTATCGCCCTGGTTATTCTTGCCCAGGGTAAGCGCAGCGCCGTCGCCGATGGAAGCCAGCACACTGTTTTCAGCCAGCAGCTGGGCTACGGTACCCGCCACATTGGCAGCCCCGGGTGCTCCATGGTGCAGACTGCCGGAGACAGCCTCTACATAATAGTTTACAGTTGCCAGATAGTTGATCATATCCAGCAGATCCAACAGGTCGTCTGTGCCGATGGTACACTCCACCTTGATCTGGCGGATATGCGCCAGATCGTCAGGCATGGTGATGTGCATGAGGCCCTTGTCGGTCTCACCCACGGTGGCATCCTGATTGGAAATCGTGAGCAAGTCGCTCCAGTCGAAGGGGAACTTGTACACACTCTCGTCCACCAGCGGCCGATCGGCGGTAACGGTGAGGGTGTTTGCTTCGACGGTGAGGCCGTCACCGATCTTCGCCTGGATGTCGCTGAAGGAGTGCAGCATGGCAAAGGACGCGCCAACGCCCACCGTCTGTGCGCCGATGTTGGCACCCAGAGCGCGGATGGCCAGCTTGCTCAGGTCTTTGGCAGTGACGAACACATCGCCGCCTGCCTTAATGATCACGTTGTTGCCCAGCAGGGCCAGGGTATCGGCCTTGTCAGTGAGCACAGCCACGGCACCGGCCACCCCCAGCGTGCCCTGCATACCGGTGGCGATGGAAGCCGCCACGGCCTGGGCGCTCATATAGCCGGGATAATTGCCGGTGAGGTTCTGAGTGGTGTCAGCAGTGACCGTGACATCCTTTGCCGCCTCCAGGGTCACGCCGCCGCCCACATTGGCCTCAGCGGTGTTCTCGTTGAGGGTCACAGACACGGCAGCTGCCACGATGTTGGCTCCCATGCCGCTGGTCACGGTGGCGCCGGTTGCCCGGTTGCGGAAGTTGACCACGTTCTCGGCCTTGGTCTGCACGTCGCCCCTCCGGGATGTCACATTGCCCAGAATCCGGGCTAAGGTATGGTGCTCGGTAAAGGCCAGAGCAATGGCTGCCGCCACATTCAGGCTGGAAGTCTGGGGCTGTACGCCCGCCACCTGCGCACCGGAACCGGAAACGGAATCATTCAGCTCGCTGGTGTTGGCAGTACCCTTGGTCAGGTCCAGTCCAAAGGCTTTCAGCAGGTTGGAAGAATAGGGCACTGCATCCAGCTTGCCGCCAATGCTGCCGCCAGCCTGGTTGGCTTTTTCCTGCAGTTTGGAAGCGCCCATCTTGTTGGTACCTGCCACAATCTTATTGCGGATGGTGCTGGTCTCGGCTGCGCCGGGGCTGATGTAATTCAGTCCTTCCCGGAATTTCTCCAGCAGCCGGTCCAGATCTGCACCGATGGAGGTTGCCATGGCGTAGCTCTCGTCGGTAACATTGGTGGCACTGTGCACCCGTACACTTCCGGCAGCAGTGGTGTCTGCTTCCAGAGAAGCGGTGATGTCGCCGCTGACCAGGTTAACGCCTACCGCTGCACCCACGGCTGCCCGGCTGCCCGCTGCGAATGCAGACACGCCGGTGTAGCTGTCGCCGCCGTAGAGGGCCTGCACCAGCACATTGGCCATGGCGAAAATATCCTCGCCCTGGGCGTTCTGTCCGATAACGATGGCACTGTCGATGGTGTCCAGGACATTGACGGTCTCCAGACTGCCGCCGGAGAGCAGAGCCGCTTTGACGATGTTGTTGACCACCGCCACGGCTACGCCGGCATCAAAGGAGATACCCTTGGTGTTGGTGCCGCCGGAAGCTGCCTGGGCCAGCTGCTTGTTGGTAGCGGAACCCAGGGTAGGCACATACTCAAAGGCTTTGTCCCGCCGGGCAATAGGGTCGCTGCCTGCCACGGACACGGTATCCACATCATCCCGGAAGGTAGCCAGAATGGCCAGGGACGCTGCCCGGATAACCCGGTTGCCCAGGGTGGTGACGCTGTCACCAGAAACGGTCTCAGTACCGATCATAGCCGTGACCACAGCATCAATCAGGTTGGCAGCGAAGGAAGCACCCACGCCCACCGAGCTGCCGGGCTTACGGGCCGTGACTGCCTTGGCAGCCATGCCCAGCGACTTATCGGCACTGGCGGAAGCCGTGGTATAAACCTTCTGTGCCTCATTGGCCTCTACCCGGATATCTCCGCCGGCAGTCATATCCGGCTGGTCGCCGACGGCATCCCGCCCGGCGATGGTAGCACTGGACACTGCATGGATGATGGTGATGGCCGCAGAACCAGCCACGCCCACACCTGCTGCACCCACGCCGGAAACTGTCTGGGTGGAAATGGTATGGCCTACGCCGTCCAGCTCGCTGCCCGTGGCAAACTTGGTGGTGAGCAGTGCGGCAAAGGCTTCATACAGGTCGTTGACCGCAAAGCCCAGCTGGGTCATCTCGGCGCTGATCTTGTCCAGAACCGGCACCTGCAGGCGGTTGCCGTCACCCAGGTAAGGAATCCAGTTGCCCTCTTCGCCCATCACGGCAAAGACGTCTTCGATATAGGCCAGCAGTGCATCGGAATAGAGCTTTGCATTCTGCTCGGCGGTGTTGACGTCACCGGTGAGGCTAGCCTTGATCTGCTCGGTCAGGATGTTCTGGTATTCCTTGGCACCCTGGACCCGCTGGGCCTGCTTTTCATCTTCGGTGCCGCCGGTAATACCCAGCAGTTTATCCACGGCCTGTTTCTGCTCCTCGGTAAGCGCAGGACTGCCGCCCTGCGCCAGCTGGAGCAGAATCTCCATGAGTTCGTAGCCCAACACCCGCTTTTCAGCGGCATAGGCCATCATGGTCTGCAACTGACTGACCAGGTCTGCAGTCAGAGCCTGGTAGCCCCACTGCGCACCGTATTCCGTATAGGGATTTTCTTCGCCGGTGTAGCTTTCGATCACCGACGCAATGATGTACTGCTGCAGACCATAGACGTGCTCCATGGTCAGCTGGGTATTATTGTCCGCCTGCCAGGCTGCAAAAATGAGTTCTTCCAGCAGTTCGGTGAGGGTACGCTGGCCTGCGCCGTCTACCACCACTTCGCCCACCTTGACCCATTCCTCTTCTTTCAGATCCTGCTGCCAGAGGGCGATGGCGATCATCTCCTCGATGGCTTTCGCCAGAGTCTGCTTTTCCTCATCGGTCAGGTTCTGTTTATCCTTCAGCGTCAGGAAGATGTACTCGGTGCTGGTCTTGAGGGCGTTATCCCCAACTGCACCCAGCAGTTCTTCCAGATGACCAGTCTGGAGCAGGTAGTCCACCAACAGGTCATACGCTTTGTCCAGCAGGTCGGACTGGGCCTTTTCGTAGATCTCGGCAGTTACGGTGATGTCGCCACCTGCAGTGAGTCTGCCCTTGCCCACCTGGGCGATGTTCTGGTGGTCCACCATGTTCACCGCCACCGCTGCGCCAATACCTACATAGCTATTGGTCGTACCTGCGTTGGAGGTAATCTTGGCATCAGTGTCGTTGCGGGAGATCACGGTGATGTCCTCGCCGGCAGATACGTCCACATCGGAGATGAGGGCTCGGGAGAGGTTGTTATGCAGGTTCACGGCGATGGCCGCCGCCACCTGGATGCTGCCCTCCATGGTCTCAAAGGGACTACGGCCGGCTGCAGCCTTGCTCACCGAGGAGGTGTTGACGTTTTTGGTATTGACCCTGTCCGCCAGGGCCTTGCCATTGTTCAGTTTTTGGTCGGCGGTCTGATCCGCCTTGCTTATGTGTGAGCCGTCACCGGAAGAGGTGCTTCCGCCAGGGGTGATGGTGCCTCCCACCAGCCCCTCGCTGCCCGATGCACCGGCACTTCCGGCATCCTGGCCACCGCTGCCGCCCGCCGCCGGGGCGCCCTTCACGGAGGCCTTGACGGTCTGGGTAACACGGCTTACAGACTGGGCAGCCACGGAGATATCCTTGCCCGCTTTGGCCTGCCGTTTCAGCAGGCTTTCTGCGCTGTCATTGACAACGCCCACTGCCACGGCCGCACCGATGCCCACATTGGTACCGGCGCTGGCAGCATCTGCGGTAAGGAAACGGATCATACGGTTCTGGGCTGTGATGGCCACATTGCCCAGGGCATCCACGCCCTGACCGGCAGCTTCACCCAGTTCGGACAAAACATACACACCGGAAATGCTGGTTGCAGACACCGGGGTCAGGGAGGTGCCGCCTGCAGAGCCTGCCGCCGCGAACACCCGCTCGCTGCCCATATAATAGGAGTCCACAATCACATTGCCCAGTCTGGCATCAGAAGGCACACTGCCGTCCAATGCCCGCAGCACCACCCCATCGGGGATAGAGGCGACCACGTCGATGCCGGTCACGGCAACGGCAATGCCGGCTCCCACGCCGACGCTGGAGCGGCTGTAGGATTTTTCATTTTCCAGAGGGAACATACCCAGGGAGCGGCGGGCCCGCTTGCCGCTGGCATCCGCCACCGTTTCCAGGCGGCTGTCGGCCACACGGGAAACCACACTCAGATCGGCACCTTCACCCAGCCGGTATTCTCCGGCAGGGCTGAGTTCTGCCTTGGAATTCAGGGTAATCACATGTACTGTGATCGCACCGCCCAGCATGGCAGTCTCCGCCGGCGGAATGTGGCCGGACTTGGCGATCGCAGAGGAATCCACTCGCCGGTTATCCACCATCACCGCCAGGGTCTTGCCTGCGGTGACAGCGCCCTGGGCAATGCGGGCTGCAGCGTTGTGGTTAAACACGGTGACATTCACAGCGATGCCTGCAGCAGTATTGGTGGGGTCCTTGGTGATCTGCACCTTGCCGAATCCGGGGATGACGGCGATGGTAGAATTATTATAGAGAGAACCATCCGCCCGAGTTTGGGAGGTGGTCTCGCCAAAGGCGTGCAGCTGCACACCGTCTGCGGCACGCACCGCACCAGCGGTGTCGATAAGTGCCAGAATGTCGTTGTCGATGACAGCCAGGGCCAGTGCGCCCATGGCTTGAGTCCGGGACACATCCTGATTGGGATCTGTCTCCGCCACGCCTTTGTTGAACAGGCTGCCCAGGGTGTTGCTGCCGGTGATCTTGCTCAGCGCCCATGCAGGAGTGCCGGAAGTACCGGTACGCATGCCCATCACCGACTCGGTCAGGCTGACCATGGAACGCAGCGACTGCTTCTGGGTGGGCTGCTGGGTAAAGGTGGGATTGCCATACTCGTCCACATACACGCTGATGGGCGAGGAAATGGCGTAGGTACGGTTGCGGATCAAACTGTCGGCCTCAGCACGGACGGTGCCGCCGGTGCTGGCCACCGCAGCGGTGCTGCCCGTCTCATCGCCGTAGTTGCCCACATACACCCCGGTACGTCCCAGGGCGATACTCACCGCCACGAACACGCCGCTCTTGGGTTTCATGCGTGCAACATCGGTAGGACCGGCAACGCTGGCAGCTTCGGTATCGATACGGCTGCGGGCGTCCAAAAGAACGTCGCCGCCGGCTGTAATGTTGGCATCGTCAGTTACGATGGTTTCGGTTTCCACGATGGCCACCACACTGGAAAGGGAGAGCAGCGCTTTGGGGAAGCTTCCCTTATCCACCGCACTGATGTATACTTCGCTGTCGGTACGCAGCACAGTCCCTCCTCCGCTAGTCAGCCGGGCGTTGCCGTCCACCAGGACGGTGGTTCTGGCCTGACCCCAAGCAAAGGACAGCGGGATATAGCTAAGCAGCTCTGCGCAGTCGAAATCCACCAGTGTGGATGCCAGCGCATGGATCGGTCCCTGGCCTGCATGGATGCTGCCGTGAAGCAGAATCTCCGCAATGGGCTGCTTGACGATGACAAAGTTGGGGAAGTTGGAGGCCACGCCAGCCATCATGTCCACCATGCCAGAGGTCTGGCGGATGGAAGCAATGAGATCCACCACTCCGGCAGCATTCAGCGATGCACCCTCAGTCACCACAATACGGACAGTGGGAGCAGCCTCGTACAGGCCGATACCGTATTCCATCTCGGTCTGGGTAAGTTCATCTTCTGCCACGGTGACGGTCAGTGCATCCTCGTCCAGGACGTCCGGGTCCTCGGCTTCTGCCAGGATAAGGATGTGTTCACCGGTAACCGGCCCTAGGATCTCCACTTCCGGCGCCTGGAGGATGACGGTAAGGCCATCGGCCAGCAGCTTTTCAATGGTGATCTTGCCGGAGGCTTCCACCAGCAGATTGGACAGATATGTGGCTATCCCCCGTACAGCGGCTACCAGGTTCACTGTAATATCCACAGTTGGATCCAGAATCCGGCTCACCACATAATCGGTGAAATCCTGAGCCGTAAAATCAACGGTGGACACATTGCCAAGAATGACGGTGTGCTTGTTTTCCAGACGGTCGGTCACGGCATCCAGGCCGTCACCGAAATGGATGTCTATCCCCTGCCGCAGGGCCACCGTGTTCAGGATTTCTTCCACGATGTCGATAGACAGATCGGGCAGCAGCCACACTACGCTCTGGGCATACAGATGCAGGCCGTCATCCGTCTTATAAATACGTTCTGCATAGGGAACATCACCCAGGATGTCCTCGCCATTGTAGATGTACTTCGCCGCAAGGCTGCCGGTGAGATGCAGCCGGTCATAGCCGCCCTCTGCATCCTCATGGACGGTCACATCCAGGCCGAACACATCATGGAAGGCGCTGGTGGTGTCCAGGTTAATGACGTCATCGCCATCGCCGCCGGAAATGACATACTTGCTGCGGTACTGCTTCTGATCCTCTTTCAGCCCGTATTGGGAGATGAGCTGGGAGAACTCCTGGTAAAGATTGCGGCCGTTGACCATGGTAAGGCCACCGGTGACAGTCATGGTGTCAGCTCCGCCGCCCAGGTCCACAGTCAGGTTCGTGCCGCCCATATCGATGTCAAAATTGTAAAGGGCCATGAATTTGCCGGTACGCGGATCTATACCACTTCCGGCGTAGACATTGGTGGAGTTGACCAGGCGTACCAGCAGGTCGTCGGTGCCGTCGCCAGTGTTCACGTTCACCATAGTCATCGTACGGTTTTCAATGTCCCGAATCAGCTCTTCCACCCGCTGCTTGACAGCCAGCGCAAACTTGTTGGCAGTATCCTGGATGACATCGCCGGTGGATGAGGACTGGGAGGCATTGTAGATGTCCTTCACCGCATTGAAAATGGCCAGTGGGTCGGAGTTTCCGATGCCCACCGTGGCGCTGGGTGCCTGGGTCACCTGCAGCTCAATGCGGTCATCGCCGCTGCCGCTGCTCACGTTGACCACACCCACGTTTTCCGTATGGATGACCACATTGTCATCCAGCTGGGTGCCCTCGTATGTAAACTCCAGGGCATTTTTGATCTGGATTTGTTCCTTGGAAGAGAAGTACAGGCCAGCCAGCAGCACCTCGAAACCGTCCGACAGGAAGTTGCCCTTCATACTGGCGCTCCCGTCCGATTCCTGGCCGTTCTTGTACTGTTCGGTAACGATGGAGATGGTTGCGTAGGGATAAACCCGATCATCTTCTGTGAAAATAACCGAACTGACGGAATTGTCGTTGTCTGCCGGATCACTGGGATCAGGAGGATCGCCGCCGGTCAGGTGATAACCAATGGCATCCAGCAGGTCACTGTACAGCTGGCTGCCGGCAGAGAGGTTCACATCTCCCTCGTAGGTACCTGCGGTGACAACGATTTCGATGTTGACCTTATCCCCTTCCAGGGAAGGCAGGTTGGTCTTGAGGTAGTCTACTGCCCCGTTCAAAGCGTTGACAATGGCGCTGTTGGCCGTGTCGTTTTTGAACGCCTCGGAGTCCAGGGTTTTGCCGTTAACCGACAAAGTGGCACTGCCCTCCGGAACCATAAAGTCTTCTTCCACTTCGGATCCGCCGTTGTCCTCCAGCAGGCTGCCATCGACAGGCGGCGTGGTATCTTCCGACTCGTCCGGAGCCACAGCTGCACCGCCCCCATCTTCCTGCGCTTCCCCGCCGGGTTCCGGTTCGCTAAGTTCCGGTGCGGTGGGTTCCGGTTCGCTAGATTCCGGCTCGGCGGGTTCCGACTCGCCAGGTTCCGGCTCTGCGGGTTCCGGTTCACCAGGTTCCGGCTCGGCGGGTTCCGACTCGCCAGGTTCCGGCTCGGCGGGTTTCGGTTCACCAGGTTCCGGCTCGGCGGGTTCCAGTTTACCAGGTTCCGGCTCGGCGAATTCCAGTTCACCAGGTTCCGGCTCGGCGAATTCCAGTTCACCAGGTTCCGGCTCGGCGGGTTCCTGGTCAGCAGACTCGCCACTGGCTCCTGTGTCTCTGACTTCATTGCCAGCAGTCTCTGCCTGTGCGGAAACGGAAGGCGCAGCAAGGCCGCCGTCCGGTTGTAGGTCCGTACTTTCGGCATAAACAGTGACAGTCAGGAACAATGCTGCCAGCGGCACAGTCAGCAGCGTGAGAATGCGCCGTGCCCACCTCTTTTCTTTTTTCGCTGACAAAGCTTCTATCATGCAAACGCCTCCTTCGAGCCGCAACGCCTCCGGCGCTGCCTTGTGATCTATTCTGTGGTCTTGTTTGATTGTGTAAGGGTGTTCAGCAAGTTTTCGGCCTGGCTGTTGATGGTTGGGTCGGCATCCGCTCCGTCATATTCGGCAGCAAAGATAAGATCCTCCGCCGCCTGCTCCATGTTCGGCTCATTTCGCATCAGTTCCGCCGCCCCCCGTCCATAACAGCTCAACTGCACGGAACTTTGCTGCTGGATGGACCTGCTGTAATAGTCTACCGCTTCGTCGTAGCGCTCCAGCAGCAGACAGCACAGCCCTGCATAGTAACAAAGGGAATCGATTGTATCGTCCAGTGAAAGGGCGGTTGTGAAAAGTTCAAAGGCACCGGCCACGTCCTCCATCTGCAGCCTGCTCAGCCCCAGGCCGGTAAACAGCCCCGCCACATCTGTATCCGGAGCGCCTCCGTTGGCATACAGCAAGACAGCATGCTCCAGCGCCGCATCGGTCTGACCCTGGGCCAGATAGACCTGTGCCAGCAAAAGCCGCATATCCGCCGCATCAGCCTGCAGATCCAGATAGCTTTCCAGATCGGCAGCCAGGGCCTGGATCTCTCCACCAGCTGCATGGAGTTGGGCCAATACCAGGTAGGCATCCGCCAGGTCGGGGACCACCTTCACCACCTGCTCCATGACCGTTTCTGCCTCATCTGCCCGCCCTAAAATGGTGAGCAGACACCCCTTTTTCAGCAGCAGATCCGCCTGAAGACTTTCTCCGTATTCCGACCGATACAGCTCCAGGCACTGCCCGATACACGCCAGCGCCTCCTCATATTCCTCGGCGGCAATGTGGGTTTCGGCCAGCCGGTAATAATCCTCCAGGATGACAGGCTGCGTCAGTGTCTGCAGTTTCGTGCGCAGCCGCTGCACCTGGGAGGCATTAACATAATCCGTCTGCTCTGCCAGATAGGTCTGGGCTGCGTTGTTCTCCTGCACCGAAATCGTCACTGCAGTCCAGCTTTGAGCTCCGATGATGAATATCAGAGCCAACGCCAGAAGTGCTGCGGTCCAACGAATCCATGGCTTGATCCTACGTATCTCCTGTTTCATCCTTCAGCCTCCTTCCGCTCCCCGAGCGCATAGTAATCCACTTTCATCTTACCAGACAAAAAGCAAATAAAGGAGAACCTTACAAAAATGCAAGGTTCTCCTTTTATAACTTTGTTATAATTGCTCAAGAAGATAGCCGCCACGCAGGGACACGATTTCCAACCGAGACTCTTCACTGCCCAACTTTTTGCGCAGGCGGGAAATCAGCGTCCAAAGGGCGCGGTTCTCCTGCTCCGGTTCCGTGCCCCACACCTCCTGCGTCAGTTCCCTGCTGGACACCCGACGCTCGGCCTTTCGTGCCAGCAGCAACAGCACTGTGAATTCCTTTTGAGTCAGCTGGATATCCCGCCCATTCACGAATCCTGCCAGTGATACAGTGTCCAGCCGGAGGCATCCATAGGTAACATAGCGGCGGTTGTCACTTCTTTCCCGCAGGCGGGCCTCCACCCGGGCAACAAACACCTCCAGATCATAGGGTTTGGTCAGGTAATCGTCACCTCCGGCGCGAAGCCCCTCCACCACATCCTGATTTGCCCCCAGGGCTGTGAGAAACAGAATGGGAACGTGGTACTGCCTTTTCACTTCACGGCATAATTCCAGACCGTTGCCGTCGGGCAGCATAATGTCCAGAACAATGAGATCCACCGGGTGCCACTGAAGCTGCCGGCGCATCTCGGCGGCACTGGCAGCCTGCAGTACCTCATAGCCCCGCAGGGTAAGCACTTGTGCATTGATGTGCATGATGTGGGAATTGTCCTCCACCAGCAATATGACACTCATTGCTTTCTCGCCTCCTTCAAGACTGTAAAGGCCATGGTGGTGCCCTGTGCTCCGGTATGCTCCACCCAGATGCAGCCGCCGTGGGTCTCTACCGCCTCCCGGCAGATTGTCAGCCCCAGACCGCTCCCGTCACCGCCGCTGACTCCTTGTTCAAAAATATGGGGCAAAAGCGCCGGGTCGATGCCGCAGCCGGTATCTGTCACCCGGAACAATACATCCCCCTCCTGGTCCCGCTCCTCCGCGCTGATGGTAATCCGGCCGTTTTGGGTATTTTTGCTGGCATTCATCACCAGGTTAATGAAAATTTGCAGCAGCACCTCAAAATTGCCCCGCACCCATCCTCCTGTACCCGGCAGCGCCTGCACAGTGTTGTTGTTCTTCATGCACATGGGCACGGCGATGACCCTCACACTCTCCAGCAGTTCCTCCACCTCCACCAGCCCAAAGGTGAGTTCACTCTTGTGGCCGTAGGAATACTCCATCAGTCGGGCCACAATATTTGCCAGGCGCTGGGCCTCCCGCTGGATGGTCTTGAGGTTTTTGGGTGTCTCATCGGTGAGCCGGTCTTCCGCCAGCTGCATACCCGTAAGCTGGGCGTAGCCGGAGATAACCGTCAGCGGTGTTTTCAGTTCATGGGCCACTTTATGGAGAAAATCCATGTTCAGCTGATTCATCTTTTCCAGCATCTCACTTCGGCTCTGGCTGGCGAGCAACTGGATTTCCTGCTTCTGCCTGCGTATGCTCATGGCCGCCGCATTGAGGAACACAAACCCCAGCATGCCGCAGGAAGTGGCGCCGTAGCGTGTGATCTGAGCGCTACGGCCAGTCATAAGTGCCTCATATGCCAGCCCCGTCATCAGCACGAGAAATCCCAAAAGCACCAACACATCCGCCATCTCCAGTTTATTCTGCTGCAGATAGCTGCGCACAATGCCGAAAATCAGATAGGCAAGGTAAGGCACAGACAGATAGTATACCAGCGTGGAGACCGTAACCAACTCCCTAACAGGAATCAGGCAGACGAGCACGCCTGCCGCTGCAGCTGTGCCCAGATAGGCCCAGAGTGGCCCCTGGGCACTGGCCTTCCAGTACTGGCTCTTCAGCATCAGCAAAATGGAAACCGGCATGAGCATTACAATGAGGATCAGCAACCGGTAGGCCAGATACCATGATGTCTGCGGTGTCAGCAAATGCACCATCAGAAAATTCTGATCCCGCAGGGCTGTCACCACACAGCAAAGAGCAAGGCAGAGGAAATAAGATTTTTTCCGCACCGCCGCATTAAGTACAAAGTTGGCCGCCAGCAGCAGAAGGCCACCGCTGAGACTCAGCGATACCAGGTCCCCCGCTGCTTTGAACGCCTCAATATTCTGCACAGTGGAAAACTCAAGAGGCGGAATACTTCCGCCGTCCTTGTGGACGTAGTTGGAATACTGGACAACGAGCTCTATCTGCCCATCGGGGCCGGAGAAGAGCGGAATCGTCATATAACCCACCCGCGGCACGAACCCTTCCTCCGTTTCCGACACCCGTCCAAATTCCGCTGCCTGCACCCCGTTGACAAAGATACGGGTGGCATAGTCCAGCGAAAAGCCGCAGATAGCATAATACCGGTTCGGCTGCGCCAAAATCCGCAGACGGTGGGTACCATAGGCCCAGTCGGAAGGCGAGGCATTCGCAGCTGCTTTCTCCCCTACTGCCCCAGAAATAAAGTCCTCCGGAGCATACAACCCGCCGGGATAAAAGTCCCACAAGCCGGTGATCTGGAATACGGCAGAGGAAATATCCTGCTGACGGATATCCAGCATGCCGTTTTCCACTGCCACGGACTGCACCGAGGCAGTACGACCGAAAAAGGCGCCCATGAGAGCCAGCAGGCCGAAGGCAACCATCGCCGGCAAAAGCCAGCAGGCCGCCTGCTGCATAGCACCTTTGATTCTCATGGAAAGTCCCCCTTTCCGTCTTTTTCCCAAGGATATTCCCTTTCCCGGGCAAGCAAATTCTTCCCTCCGGAGGCGGTACAGATCTCAAATTTCACGCTTGCCTGCATGGGACCACCCGACACTATATTTCTATTTTACCATGCCGAACACTGAACGCAAGGGCTTTTTACTAAATTTTCGAAATCGCCAAATCTAACCATGTATAAAGTATCCAGGGCTTGGATTTTGCGCATCCCCGGAGATATGGCACTTTTTTCTCTCCCACATGTCTGGATATCATGGCTATGTTCCTCCATCAGCTCATATCCGCCATGGGATTCTTCCCCCAAAATTCATCCCCGCCTCCCCTATTATCTGACGGAAAAGTTCGTCCTCCATCCAGGAAAAGCGATCGTAGGCATAGGATACCACAGCATTTCGCTGCTTCTTCTCTTCCTGTCCTCGTTCCTGGCGCTCCATGTGAAAGTAAGCGTAATAAACCTCCGGACTTACCTCCACCACATTCCCTTCTACCCTGATTACATAGTTTTCTTTCTCTGCCATATAGCAGACCTCCTGTTCTGAAATTAGATTGGAAAATCAAATTTCAGAAGGGGGACCGCGAATTATGTACAAAAATGCTGTAGTTAATTTGTGAAATACCCAGATTTTTTTCGAACGTGTGCTTCTGCTGCCGGAATGTGCCGACGAATACTGCAAAAATAGACACCGTTGTATAAAACCCGCTATTTTTTGATAGCGAACTTTAGACAACGGTGTCGAAAAAATTAAGGGTGCGCTTTTTAACACACCCTTAAATCTGTCCATTATTTTACATACCATTTTACACAGAATAATTATTTTCTCTTCCAACAATACAAATTGCTACATACTGCCAAGTACGTTTTTCCTTGCATATGGGGTATGGATGCAAACCAACATTTGGGAAACAACATTCCTGCAGCCGAATTTCATTTCATTCACCGTCAACCCAACTTGGTCCTGTCTCAGATGATCCTATTGACAAGAACCCCTGAAATAAACGAAAAGAGCATAACATAGGCAAGATACAGAAAGAATCTTTTCACACCTAAAACGATCTTTAGTGCACCAAGATTGGTAATCTTCGTCGCAGGCCCAGTCAGCATGAAGGAAGCAGCGCTGCCCACGCTCATTCCTTCCCACAGCCACTGCTGCAGCAAGGGAATTGTACCGCCGCCACAGGCATAAAGAGGGACGCCAATGGTAGCCGCCATCAAAACTCCCCAAGCCTCATTTCTTCCAAAAAGTTCAGTCATGATTTCGGCTGGTACATACCGCTGGAAAACAGCGGACAAGATAAGCCCAAGCAGAAAATACGGGGTAGTGGTTTTGATATTCCGCCACAGATTTTTGATGTACCGAAACAAGATATTGGGATCGGTGTCATTATTTTTAGGTTCTTCAAAGCCGGTGAAATTAAAGAAAGATTTCCCCCTGTAGAACCAGTGGACACACAAGCCTGCCATGATTCCGCACAAAACGCAGGACACGATCCGAACAACCAACACGGTGCTTCTCAGTGCTGCGCTGTACAGAATCAGTTGAGGATTGAGAAGGATAGAACTCATCATGAAGGCAGCCAGCCAATCATCCCGCACACCGCCTTTGGAAAAAGATGCTGCAATGGGGATAGTTCCATACATGCACAGGGGGGAAGCAATTCCAAGAAGACTGGAGAAGACAATGCCGGTGAGCCCCAGTTTCTTCTGACTGAGAGAACGCACCGTATTGTGAATCTGCTTTTTCAGAAACACAGATACAGCAGATCCCACTGCCATACCCAAAACCCAATACCAAAAAATCTGGCGAAGCTGCACATCAAAGTAATACCATAGGTAAATCGCTTCCCGCTGCAATATCTTCATGTACAATCGCCCCCCTTCTCACAAATTTCCGCATTTTATTTTTCGAAGATTTTCTGGTTGCCTGTAGACCAAACGTGTTTCTCTTTTGCCGCCGACGGCGTATTTTGGGCCATTACACCAACCAAATTATGAGGTACATAGGGTGCTTCCAGATAAGCGGTTTCCTCAGGCGTCAGTACAATCTGTGTTGCTTTTGCAGCACCCTCCACATGGTGGTACTTGGTGGCACCTACCACAGGAGAGGTAACCTTCGTCAGCAACCATGCCAGCGAGATTTCCGTCATGGTTACGCCGCGCTTTTCCGCCAGCTCTGCCACACGCTGAATGATAACGCTGTCCTGCTGGGCCGTAGCATCATATTTGAACTTGGCGTAACTGTCCTCTTCCAAACGCTTGGATGTCTCACCGGGATGTTTGGAGAGACGTCCGCCAGCCAGCGCGCTGTAGGGGGTCATGGCAATGTTGTCCTCAGCGCAGAGCTTGGCCATCTCCCGTTCTTCCTCCCGGAAGATCAGGTTATAATGGCCCTGAATGGAGACAAACTTGACAAAGCCTTCTTTTTCCGCCAGAGTATTGGCCTTGGCCAACTGGTAGGCAAAGCAGTTGGAAATGCCGATATACCGCACTTTGCCCGCCTTCACAATTCGGTTCAACCCATCCATAATGTCATAGAGCGGGGTCTGATGATCCCACATATGGTAAATATACAGATCTACATAGTCCAGCCCCAGGTTTTTCAGGCTGGTGTTGATCATACGCTCGATATGCTGCTGTCCGGTGACGCCGCTCTCGATTTCTTCCTGGGTGCGAGGCAGGAATTTGGTGGCAACCACCACTTCATCCCTTTTGGCGAAATCCCGCAGGGCCCGGCCCACATACTGCTCGCTGGTGCCGCTCTGATACCCAATGGCTGTATCGAAGAAGTTGATTCCCAGCTCCAGACCGTGCCGGATAATATTACGGGAATGTTCTTCGTCCAGCGTCCAGCTGTGCTGTCCGTTGTTGGGATCGCCAAAGCCCATACATCCCATACAGATACGGGAGACGGTTAAATCAGAATTCCCCAGTTTTGTGTATTGCATGGCAAAGCCTCCTTAATCCAAACTAGTGTACTCCTCATCATTCACAGCTTCCAGCCATTCGTTGGCGTTTTCCTCACCGGGAACCTCCACAGCAATATGAGAGAACCAACTGTCTTTTTTCGCACCGTGCCAATGCTTGACATTGGCCGGGATGGTGATAACTGTGCCGGGAATCAGGCTGATCGCCGCCTTCCCTTCCTCCTGATACCAGCCCTCACCTGCGGTGCAGATCAGAAGCTGACCGCCGCCGGATTTGGCCCGATGAATATGCCAGTTATTACGGCAGCCGGGTTCGAAGGTCACGTTAGCCAAAAACACCGCGCACTGGCCGGGAACTGTCAGCGGGTTCAGGTAGGAGTTACCTACAAAATACTGGGCGTAGGCCGTGTTCGCTTGTCCGAGGCCAAAAGCATTCTGCTGTTCAAACACTTCTTTATCCACGGTTTTCATATAAAATTGCTCCTTTCATTGCAGTTGCTTATGCTTCATGGTCTATGTGCTCGAGTGTTCCAGTAAAGTCCTCTGTTTTACTGGACAAAACTTCCAGCCCACTCTCTACTTTTCCCAGTGGCACCAGTTCCGGCGAATATCGGAAATCGCCGTAGAAAATGGTAAAATTCGCCCAAGGCCGATAAATCACCATTTCACCGATAACAGGATCGTATCCAGGCTCTTCCTCTCCCAGGGAGAGCGGCTCTTCCAACCGCTCAATAGGTTTTTCAATTCCAGATAAATCAAAAAAAGAAAGGTTCTCCATCGGCAGTCGTTCCAACAGCGCATCAACAGCTGTGTTATCGTACATGGCAATGACAACTTCCTCGCCGTCAATGGTAAGTCTCAGCTTGACACCGCTGAATTTGGGCATGCTTCCATCCTCATATACACCTGTCACAGAGGGATCGTAGGTTTCATCTACCATCTCATCTTGTAGTGTATTCTCATCCGAAATATTATCGGAAATTCCGTCATATGTCGATACAGTCAGACTGCTTTCATCTTCAAAAGAAGGCAGCGTGTCGGTACCGCATGCAGTCAGTATGGCAGCACACAGTACCAGCGCCAGCAAAAATAAATAATATTTTTTCACTTTCACATTTCTCCTCTCGTAAATGGCTTGTGTTCTTTTCAGTTTGCTCTCAAAGTGGTTTTCAGTGCATGGCTGATCCAGTCTCTCAGAATGACGGGTAAATCCATTCCGCCAGTTCCGATTATGCTGAGCGCTGCCCTGATATCGGCTTTTGGACACAGAGCTGCGATATCTCCCGCAAGATCTCCTGCCACATCCCCGCAATGGGAGTAGAATGGGAGAATGACTTTTCCCGACAAATCGTACTTAGAGAGCCAGGAAGCCAGCGGCGGAGCAATCCTTCCACACCAATTAGGGCAACCCGCAAATACAACCGAATACTGCTGAGGAACGTGAGCTCCAGGGAGTAGTCTGGGTTTATATCCATTCTTAACCTCTCTTTGCACCTGTTCCAGCAGCTCCGGAAATTCCACCGGATAAGGCTGCCACGGGTAGATTTCGCTCCAATCAGCCCCTGTGATTGACTGAATCGTTTTCGCAATCTGATGTGTATTCCCGGAATGGGAGTAGGAAATAATCAAAGCGTTTTTCAGGTTGCTCATGTCAATTTCGGCATCTTTTTTCTTATTCATTGCTTTCATCTCCCCCCAACCGGGTTACTTTCAAAACACGCCCATGAACGCATGTCGTCCGTATGAAGTCAGGGCATTGATCAATCCTTTTTTCCAAAGGACATACATTTGTTTTCCATATTGTTTTTCTCCTTTCAGTCTGCTGTAATGGTAATGGTGCCGCTCATCCGGGCAACAAGCTCCTCACCGGAAACGATCTGCCCCAATTCAAACAGGGATGGATTTTCGTTGTAATCTTCGTAGAACATAACCACATCGCCCCACGGGGCATAATAGGCCAGCGTTCCAGCACCGCCCGCTGCGGTGGGTGTGTCAGAGGTATCCAGCTCCTGGGGCGGGTAGAAAATCTTTTCGTTGGTGCTGTAATCTTCCACCTCAGTGGTCAGCGGCAGCTGTTCCAGAAGAGATACGGCGGCGGGGCTGTCATTGAGGGCATAGATTACTTGATTGCCATCCCAAGTGACTGAAATCTGTGTCTCTGCTGTCCCCTCTTCACTTTCGGATGCAGAAGGGCGGGTGTATCCCAGTTCTGCTACCCAGCTTTGAATATCGGCCTGAGAGAAAGCGGCTTCCTCCTCATAGCAGTCAAAAATATTGTCAGAGATTGTGGCATTGGGAATCGCTTCGGAAATAATGTCCACGCTGTTGGACAAGCCGCCGGTTCCGTGGGAACAGAACAGGTACACCTGCTTGCCGGAAAGATCATTTTCTTCCAGGAACGTAAGCAGCGCCATAGGTACTCCATACCACCAGTTGGGATAACCGAGAAAGACGGTATCGTACTGCTCCAGATTCTCAACTTGTTCCTGCAGCGCCGGTCGTGCCTGATCGCCCCGCTCCTGATTTGCCCGTGCAAGGCATTCATCCCAATCACTGGGGTAAGGTTCCGTCACCCGAATCGCAAACAAATCCCCACCGGTTTCCTCCTGGACCCAACCGGCCAGCTCCTGCACATTGCCGGGAGCGATTACGCTGGGAGAAGCAACTGCGTCCACATCCTCGGCCAAAATCGCATTATCCGCCCAGGAAAAATAGGCCACAAGGATATTTTCATTCCCAACATTCTCATCCTGCCCTGACGGAGAAGACTCTTCTGGAATAGAGGCCGGTTTCTGAGACTGTGAAGACTCCGACGAAGGAGCGGTATTGCTGCTCGGCTCATTCCCGGAATTTCCACAAGCAGCCAAGGAAAGCGATAACGCAGCGGCTAATAGAATTGCAATCATCTTCTTCATATTGGTTCCTCCTGCAATAAACAGTTTTAGTGTGAACTACCATGGTTATTTTCTGATTTTATTATAGAATCAGCCCTGTAAAATGTCTAATACTTATCATTTATCTTTATCCATACAAAAAAACGCATGGTCTTTTTTGCAAAAAAGTGGCGCCAAGTCTTTACGACTTGACGCCTGAATCAGCGGGTTTAACGTATCTGTGCACGCATCATATTGATTTCTTGAATAAAAAGAGATGTGGCCGGGGAGAAGAGCTGGTTTTTCTTCCATACCAACACGCTCCGTGTCGTTTTCTCCGGATAGATGGGGATAAACTTGAGGTTCGGGCTGCTGTGTACGGCTATCGCTCCGTCCAAGCAAAACGCACACCCCAAGCCCTCTTCCACCAGCAATACGGCATTGGAAAGAAGTGTATAACTCAACGGGATATGAAGATCCTTTTCTTCTTTTCCAATCCAGTTGATGATGTCCTCACGAACCTTTTCGCGCAGAGGCAGAATAAGAGAACATCCCGCAATATCCTCTGGAGTAATCACTTTATGACAGGCCAAAGGATGATCGTCCCGCAGCAGAATCCCCCATGTTTCCTTTTGTGCCAAACGAAGATACTCATACTTATGAACATCAATGGGCTCCAGCAAAAGTCCAATGTCCGCAAGCCCTTTGTCCAGCCGATCTTTTACATTGTCCGCCATTTCATTATACAAATGAAATTGCACAAGAGGATACTTCTCAGAAAAGTTCCGAATCAGTTTGGCCATCATGCGGCTGCCGATTGCCTCCGAAGCTCCGATATTGATAATCCCATTCACAATATCGCTTTTTTCGGCAAAACGTTGTTCCAAAAGATCAGCCAATTCTACAATTTCCTCTGCACGCTGCCGGAAAAACAAGCCGTCATCGGTTAATGTCAGCCCCTTTTTCCCTCGAATGACTAGCGTCGTACCCAATTCCTCTTCCAAATCCATCAGCTGACGGCTGAGGGTAGGCTGTGTGACGTGCAGAATATCCGCTGCACGGGTAATATTCCCCTCAGATGCGGTTGTAAGAAAATATCGCAAGGTGCACAATTCCATTCTGAATCCCCCTTTCGTTTTTATTGTAACACAGCCGAATTGAATTGTATACTATACCAGAAAAAAGCAAAAGGCTTGCTGCTGTCTCAATAAAGTCGTGCTCAGCCTTTTATAAACAGGCGCAGGCATGAAAATGCCTGCGCCTGTTCCATTACAGATTTTGCACCCGCAGCGCGCGAACTGCGTTTAAAACAGCCAGGATCATAACCCCTACATCTGCGAAAACTGCCAGCCACATATTGGCAGCGCCAAATGCAACCAGAATCAGGCAGGCCAGTTTTATCGCAATGGACAGCACAATATTCTGATAGACAATTCCCAGACATTTACGTGAAATCTTGATTGCCTTGGAAATTTGCAGAGGATCGTCATCCATCAGGACTACATCCGCAGCTTCAATCGCAGCATCAGAACCCATTGCCCCCATAGCGATACCGATATCCGCCCGCCGCAGGACAGGTGCATCATTGATTCCATCGCCCACAAAGGCCAGTTTCTCTCGCTCGGATTTTGTTTTCAGAATTTCCTCAACCTTTTCCACCTTGTCTGCAGGAAGCAGTTCACTGTAAACAGCATCCACTCCCAATGTAGCAGCCACCTGATCGGCCACCTTTTTCGCATCGCCGGTGAGCATAACCGTCTTGCTAACACCGGCAGCTTTCAGTTCTCGGATAGCCTCTTTGCTGTGGGGCTTGACAATATCCGCAATCACAATATGTCCGGCATACTTGCCGTTGATGGCCATATGGATGATGGTTCCCACACTATGGCAGGAAATATATTCGATACCCAAACGGTCCATCAATTTATCATTGCCCGCCGCAATCTCAATTCCGTCCACTTTGGCAATAACGCCATTGCCGCTGATTTCCTGGATATCACTGACACGGGAACGGTCGATTTCTTTGCCGTACGCCCGCTGAAGGCTCTTACTGATGGGATGGGAGGAAGCACTTTCTGCCAGTGCCGCATATTCTACCAACTGTTCGTCACGAATCTGGCTATGATGGATTCCATTGACCTCGAATACACCCTGCGTCAACGTTCCGGTTTTGTCAAACACCACAACTTTGGTCTGGGATAATGTTTCCAGATAGTTGGAGCCTTTGACCAGCACACCAGCCCGGCTGGCTCCGCCAATGCCTGCAAAAAAGCTGAGGGGAATGCTGATCACCAGAGCGCACGGGCAGCTGGCCACCAGGAAGGTCAGGGCGCGATAAATCCAGGTCTCCCAATCCGGGGCCAGCCCCATTCCCAACATCTGCACCAACGGTGGCAGAATGGCCAGCGCCAGTGCCGCATAGCACACAGCCGGAGTGTAAATACGGGCGAACCGGGAGATGAAATCCTCAGACTTGGATTTGCGGGAAGATGCGTTCTCTACCAGATCCAGAATTTTGGATACCGTAGATTCCCCAAATTCTTTGTTGGTCTGGATTTTGAGAACGCCCGTCATGTTGATGCAGCCACTGATAACCTCGTCGCCTGCCTTGGCATCTCTCGGTAAAGATTCGCCGGTCAGTGCCGCCGTGTTCAGCGTGGAAGTTCCCTCCACAATGATGCCGTCAATTGGTACTTTCTCGCCAGGTTGGACGATAATCAAACTCCCCACGCTAACTTCGTCCGGATCTACCTTCTCCAGTTTCCCATTCCGTTCCACATTGGCGTAATCGGGGCGAATGTCCATCAGGTCACTGATATTGCGGCGGCTTCTGCCAACTGCATAGTTCTGGAACCATTCACCTACCTGGTAGAACAACATGACAGCGATGACTTCCAGATACTCGCCATTTTCATAGACCGCCAAAACCAGCGCGCCCAAAGTGGCAACGGCCATCAAAAAGTTTTCATCAAATACTTGCAGATTGCAGATACCTTTAAACGCCTTTTTCAGAATATCGTAGCCAATAATCAGATAATCTATCAAATAGAGTGCCAACCGAATCCATCGCCCGGCCTCCCCCAGTTGGTTAAAGGCTTCAACACCCAAAGTTTGCAAACCTAACAGCAATACGGTTGCAATAAAAATACGCCACAGCATAACCTTCTGTTTCTTTGTCATGCCGCTGCTTTTTTTCTGTCCGATAATCAGAAGAACAACTGACAAAATTATAACAACGACCAGAAGACCGCTTTCAATTCGTTCTTGCATCGTAGCACTCCTTTCTACACTTGCTCAACTGTTAAATTGTTTGTGCTAAGAGAAGCACCCTTTGAGCTGGCGCTCTCAGGGCGCTTCTTCCATTTCCCTGCTTACAGGAAAATCTCACAGTCAGGCTCTACTTTCTTGCAAGCCTTCAGTACGCTCTCCATAACTTGTGCTGCTTCTTTCCCCTCCTCGAATTCCACGATCATCTTCTGAGTCATGAAGTTCACGGTAGCGGATGCAACACCGGCAGTCTTGCGGGCAGCTTGTTCCATCAGGTTTGCACAGTTGGCGCAATCAACCTCAATTTTATAGGTCTTCTTCATAAATACATTCTCCTTTCAAAATATGCACAGGTTTTAATAATTAAGTACTTGTTTAATTGTTGTGGCTGTAGTATAATACCGAGGAATAAGAAAGTCAACCAGAGTCCGAAACTCTCTTCCAAAAAGGCGAAAAGGATTGCCAAACAGGCGAACACGGAGGCGAAACTGTGAAAAACATGGCTCTTCCCCATCAACACAATAACGCAGATAATCTTGGCAGCATAGAATGCACTTTACTTCAAACTGACCATTTTGAAATTGTAGCCGGTCTTTTCAAACTGCTCAGCGACACGACACGAATCCGCATTTTCTGGCTTTTGTGCCACACGGAACAGTGCGTCATCAACATCTCTGCTTTAATGAATATGTCCAGCCCTGCCGTTTCTCATCACTTGCGAGCCCTGCGCAGTTTTGGGCTGATTGTCAGCCGCAGAGAAGGAAAAGAAGTCTATTACCGCGCATCTGATGATGTTCAAGCGCAGCTTCTGCATAAAATGGTGGAACAAGTCATGGACATTGCCTGCCCAGACTAAAGGAGGCAAGTTTCTATGAAACAGGAATATCAGAAAATTGCGGCCACGATACAGAATTATTCTGGTGAAAAGCAGATAGAAACAGTGAAGCTTTATCCTGGTATTTCGATAACCTTTCTATCCCTAACGGGAGGCGAGCCTCTTGCTTTCTCTCACGAGCCGCTGGCACATATCCTGGAGATCAATTATTGCCTGTCCGGAAGGATCGGCTGGCACATGGACAGCGGAAACCAGATTTACCTTGGCCCCGGTGATTTTTCTCTGCATACTATGGATGTCTGCGCCCAATCATCCATTGCCATGCCCGGCGGTGCGTATCAAGGAATTCTGATTTGTGTAGATCTGGAAATATTGTCAAAACATCCGCCGGAGGCCCTTCTGGGTTCCAACGTCACCGGCGAATTTCTGTATGAAAAATTCTGCAAAGGCAACAGCTGTACGGCCCTGGCGGGAAGTGAATCGGTTCAGCAAATCTTCTCGGCCTTATATCAGGCCCCGGAAGGTATTCGTTTGGCTTATCAAAGAGTTAAAATTCTGGAATTGCTGCTGATTTTGAGTACCATAGAAGTGAGCAGAGAGAAACATCTGACCCAATACAGATCAGAACAGGTAGCACTGATCCGCAAAATTCACGACCAGCTTACCCAGGATTTGTCAAAGCGATCCTCCATTGAATATTTGGCCAAGCAATATTTGATAAACCCCACCACCTTAAAAAATATGTTCAAGTCCATTTACGGGACTTCCATCGCTGCGCATATCCGAGAGCATCGTATGGAGGCTGCCGCCAAACTGCTGATTTCCACCGACTTAAGCATTGCAGAGGTTGCTTCAAAAGTTGGATATGACAGTCAAAGCCGATTCTCTGCTGCATTTAAAAATTATTTCCATGTGCTGCCCAAAGAATATCGCAGACAGCACATGGAACTTTAGCGGTCATAGGAATACTTGATTCTAACATTCAAAGTCAAAACCTCCGGCTAAGCCGGAGGCTTGACTAAGCCCTAGAAGGGCTTTTTACCGGCAGGCATCTAAAGATGCACTGAACAATCTTTCTTCTGCATCTATTGCTCCGCCGCCCGTAAACGGGCACTTACGCTTCACTTTTGAGCCTGTACGAACTTGTTGGATTGCTTGTTAGTAACTCGCTTCGCTCGATACTTGAAGCTTAAGCTTTTTTACCGGGTACCTCCACTGGCAAAGCCGGTGGTTTCCAGAATCAATGATACACCACCACATCTAACATGTGGTGGTGTAAAACTGATTCCGCTATAACCTATAGGGAACTCACTGCCGGGATTCCAGGAATTCCTCCAATCCGGCTTTCAAAAAACGATCCACTGTGCACTGTATTTTCCTCCAGTCCGTACAGTGGTTTTTCAGCATCATTCGGTTAATGGTCAAACACCCGTTGATTTGAAAGTAAAAAATTGCTTCAGCCTGTTCGAAGGTAAGTTGGCTATTGTGCATCAGGTAGGTAATAAAGCCCTCCTTACAACTGTTGGATACTTTCTCAATAATTTTGGTGGCAACCACATCATCCATGAAAAGTGTTCGGTATGCCGGACTGCTCTGTATCTTTTCACACAGCGGATAGGTGCAGCTGCTGCGGTTCGGGCAAAGGACATGATCCAACACCCCGGTGGTATCAGAAAATGCCTCATTCAGGATGTCATCTAACACATCGTCTGTATCGTAGTAGTGCAGATAAAACGTCCCACGGTTGATCTGAGAGCGTTTGCAGATTTCCGTCACAGTGATTTTCGAAAAAGGTTTCTCTCCCATCAGCTCCAGAAGAGACTCCTTGATGGTTCTGCGGGTATACTGGGTTCTGCGGTCGGAAGGGTTGACAGCTTTTCTTGGTTCCATATTTCTCCTATAAAATCAACACTTTACAATATTTGTTCAGAAACTATGCAGTTTTCCAATATTGTTTATTGTATTCATCTCAAAAACTACTATAATGGTGTTTGCATAGAAAGTCAACACATTGTTGAGTAAAATACTGTTTGAATAGGAGGTTTCCTATGGGTAAAATCATCGCAGTCGCTGGAAAAGGCGGCGTCGGCAAGACAACACTGTGCGGTCTGCTGATTCAGCATCTGTGCCGAACTGGCAGAACACCGGTACTGGCTGTAGATGCAGATGCCAACTCCAACCTGAACGAGGTTCTGGGTGTAGAAGCACCGCCAACTCTGGGAGAAATCCGAGAGGAGATCGAACGGGACGGAACCAATCACGTGGTTCCCGCCGGAATGACAAAAGCGAATTATCTGGAAATGCGTATTTCTGACGCAATTACGGAGGAGGACAACTTTGACCTGATGGTGATGGGCCGCTCTCAGGGTCAGGGCTGCTACTGCTTTGTCAACGGTCTGGTACAAACTCAGATTCAAAAGTTACAAAGCAACTACCCCTTTATTGTTGTGGACAATGAGGCTGGCATGGAACATATCAGTCGAGGGCTGCTGCCGGCTATGGACACCGCAATCTTGGTCAGCGACTGCTCCCGCCGAGGAATCCAGGCCGCAGGCAGAATTGCCCGACTAATGACGGAACTGAATTTCACTCCCAAGCAAAGCGGCTTGATCGTGAACCGTGCACCCGGTGGAAAGCTGGACGAGGGAACTCTGGAGGAGATCCACAACCAAGGCCTGAACCTGCTGGGTGTCGTACCCCAGGATGACAGCGTATATCAGTTTGACTGTGATGGAAAGCCCATTGTGGCATTGCCGGAAAACTCTCCCGTTCGGGTCGCCCTGGAGGAAATTGTCCGGAAGCTTGGACTGTAAGGAGGTCCAAAATGTTTAATCCACTTGGCTGCCACTCCGCCAGAAACATGATTCGCATTGAAGAACTTCCTTGCCCAAAATGCGGACAAAACATGGAACTATTTATCCGGGAGGGAATGCTTGCCGTGGAAGGGCGCTGTGACTTCTGCGGAAATATCATTGCTGCCGGAACGCCTGCAGAGGAGGTAGAACATGCGGCTGGCTAATATACAAAACTTTCTCCGCAGACACGGTGTTTCCTTCCGGTACTTAGAGGAAAATGGCTGCGGCAGTATTGAATTTTTACACCGGGGACTGAACTACTACATCTGGGAGTACCCCGCCTCAGAGCCTGGGGCCCAGAGCAATGTACGTTGTGCAGGCCGGCCGGAAGACTTCGGTGAAAACTACGAGGATGCCATATTGGCCATTCTGCAATCATGGTAAATCGTATTCAAATATCCCGAAAAAAGTCGGGTCAAAACAGGTTTTATCCACCTTCGCTTCGTCTCCATTTTGAGACTATTTATTAAATCTTTTCACAGAGAAACTAAAAGGATCAATTATTTACTATTCTATGAGTGAAATGTTTTTGGAAATGAGAAAAGCTGCGCTGAAGCGGCTTTCTCACCGCAATCCTAGGGAAATTGCCCAGCTGTCTGGGGGCATGTACTGTCCAGACCGCAATGAAATGAAAATTACAAGCCTAGGAAAAACCTATCGACTGTCACTTCCAGAGTATTCCTGCACCCCAGAACTTGCCCCTTGGCACGATCTGGTGCTGCTTCATTATATGGATTTGGCAGATGGAACCCCCACTTCTTCCCAGTTGTGTACCTTCAGCGCATTAAAAAGCGGCCTGATCCGAGGAACAGAATTTGATCGCTCCAGCGCTCGCATGCTTTCCCAGTTGCTGGATGGAATATCCCCGCATCAAATCCGGGAAATCTGCGCTGCAATGGGTGGAGAAGAAATTTCCAGCAACGCAGATTTTGCTGCCGTCCTTCCCTTCTTCCCAAGGCTTCCTTTGACCCTTCAGGTTTGGTTTGCTGATGAAGAGTTTCCCGTCTCCGGGAAACTGCTTTTACCACAAAGTGCCGACCACTATATTACCATTGAGGATGCCGTGACCGTGGGAGAAGTGCTACTGGATCAAATCAAAGCGCTTTCCCAGCCAGAACTGCATTAAAAAATGAGACTGTCAAGAACTTTAGAACAGTTCCTGGACAGTCTCTTTTTGTTTCAGGGAGAATCATTTTACTCTTTTGGCTTTCTGCGCCCGGTATTTTCCGAACCGCGAATCTCCTCGTGATAGAAGTAATCTACGATCACCGGATGTCCGGGTTTCGCCCGACCGTATGGCAGTTCATTGTCTACAAAGGGGCAGTCATTTTCTTCCGCCAGCCGCCTGGTCCGCTCCTCTAGATCCCGAAAATAACTTCTGTCTCCCTCGGTATAAATAACGTGATACAGAGTTGCTAACTGTGGGTACTTACTTTTTATATAATCCAAAATCTCCTGCTTGAAGGCACCCCGCAGATTCAAGTTTTCTAACCACACCAGATCGCATTGCTCCTTAACCCGATGGAAAATCGCTTCGAAGTCTGTGATACCTGGAAACACCGGAGAAATGAAACAGACTGTACGGATTCCTGCGTCGTAGACCTGCTTCATGGCGTCCAGGCGGCGTTCCACACTAACCGCATTGTCCATGTCCGCCTGAAACGCTTCCTCCAGAGTATTGATAGACCAGGAGACAGTAACTTTTCCCATTTCCTTGAGTAGGTCCAGATCCCGCAGTACCAGATCCGACTTTGTGCAGATTAAGAGTTCCGCACCGCTGTTTTTGAGCTGCTCCAGCAATTTTCGGGTATTGCGAAACTGCGCTTCCTGGGGCAGATACCCGTCGGTTACAGATCCAATGACCACTCGCTGCCCTTTATATTTTTGTGGATTTTTGATAATAGGCCAGTGTTTCACATCCAGAAAAGTACCCCAGGGCTCGGTATGTCCGGTAAACCGCTTCATAAACGAGGCGTAGCAGTATTTACAGCCATGGGTGCAGCCCACATAGGGATTGACGGAATATCCGCCCACCGGTAAGGTGGATTTGGTCATGATGTTTTTGGTTTCAATATCCCGAATCAGAATATTATTTTCTGTCATTTCCGCCATGCTTTTTGTTCCTCCAATACTTGGCAGAAAGCCTGGGGCAGCTCCTGCACCATGTTTTCTGCGCCAAGAATGGGCAGCAGATCCTCTTTCATAAACACAGGGATGCCCAAGGCGTGGGCCTGTTCTGTCAGGCTCCAGACCCATTCCTGCTTTGAAATCGACCTTCCTTTCCTGCGCCCAGTCTCAGTTCCAATAACAATCCATTCTATCCCGGATAAATCCACTTCTCCCACATCGTCAAACATTGGTTCAAAGGTCACATGGTAATGCCCACCATGGATATTGTCCCGCAGGGCTTGAATTCGGTCCTTCTCCTTACTGGAGGTAACGGTAACACCAAACCAGGTGTTGTCAAGTGCCGTAGAGAAGTGTATCCGCTCCGGTCGTTTTGTCAGGAACAAGTACTGATGTTGGGGATTTTGTGCTATCTTTTCGAATACTTCATGCCGCCACTCCGGCTTCCAACCGGAAAAATCACTCATTCCTGTGAGAAAGAAATTCTGAGGTCGATCTTTTTCCATGTATCGCAGTTTCTGTGGGAAGTACTCTGGTGTCTCAAAGTCTGGAATCATGTGAAATCGCCTGACATTGTTCTGTGCGTAGCAGTAGCTGCACCCGATGGTGCAGCCAATTACCAGGTTGATATTTTGAATCAGCGATTTGATACAGACCGCCATTGGAATCTTCCCCCTATATTTTGATTATCCTTCTACAGCAGGAGCCACCTTGCCAAAGCCGTTCCAAGCATACAATCCCTTCTTACTCTCGTCTCCCAGGAACTTGTCTACCCGGCAAATATGCAGAATGTGATCCCCTGTTTCTACAGATTGCTTCAAGGTTGCCACCATCGCCAGCCGAAAATCCGCCGGGATCTGAATGCGGCTGCCTTCTACCGGGACCATTTCCATGTGGTTTTCCGCAACTTTATTTGTTGTTGCTCCCGTAGAGCCGCCGCAGGCCATGACGACTTGGGCCAAACTTTCTCCCGGGACCGTCACAATTGCTTTGCCCGTTTCCCGCACACGCTTACCGGTATGGGATTGCTTTCCGGTAGCGAATCCAATCATGGGTGGGTTAAAAGACAGGTAGCAGGCAAAGCAGATGGGGGCCAGATTGGTGGTTCCATCCTGGTTTTCAGAGCAGATCAACATGAGCGGATTGGGTGAAGTCAGATTGGTGGCCTGGATCATGTTCAATTCTTTCATAAAGTTAAGTCCTCGCTTTCTGTGTTTTCCGTGATTGACACACGGTTTTAACTTCGATATAATAATTATACTAAGAATAAAAACAAGTTCAAGTACGCAGATTATTTGTACTTGGTAAGAAAAACCATACCAACGAAGGGACAGCCTAACCATGAACAATCCCATGACCTATGAAGAATTTCAGGAAAAAGTAGGAAGCATTATCCTGACTGAGAACGGAAACTGCCCAGTTACACCAGTCATTCAAATGCTCCAAGGAAAGTGGAAACTGCAAATCATCTACGAGTTATGTATTCAGTCTCCCATGCGATTTGGGCAGCTGCGAAAAATGCTGGAACCCATCACCAATACCATGCTCACAAATGCTTTGAAGGAATTGGAAGCCGATGGCCTGGTATATCGGGAGCAATATAACGAAATCCCACCCCGGGTAGAATATTCCCTGACGGAAAAAGGAAGAGATCTGCTTCCGGTATTTTACGCGGTTTCCCAGTGGGGAATGAAATATATCCCTTGAGCGAATTTCTTTAAACTATGCAGAAACATAAGAATCGTTTGATGATCTGTCAAAAAAATAATGGAACAAGCCATAGGAGCTATGCTATAATTTTTCCATACATAATAATGGGCAGGCAGGTGAAAAAATGAAGTATTCTGTACGGCTTAGTGACGCCGTTCACATGATGATCTACATTGAAGTAGCGGATGGAGCGCTTTGCTCCAGCGCTGCCATTGCGGAGAGCATCAAAACAAATCCCGCTTACGTCCGCCAGCTGATGATGAAACTACGCAAAGCCGGATTGCTGCAGAGCGTCCATGGACATGCGATGCCCAGACTAACACGGCAACCGGAGAAAATTTCCCTGCTGGATGTCTATAAGGCAGTGGAAGGTGATAAACCATTACTCCATTTGGATGCTAATATCAACCCATCGTGTGATATTGGCGTCAATATTCAATATGCTTTAAAAGGTTATTACGAACAGATCCAGGAGCACATTGAACGAGAGATGGCACAAATCAAGCTTTCGGATGTGATGAAAGATTTTTTAAATGTGTATCAGCAGATGTCAAAACGCCAGACACTGAGTGAAAATTAAACAAGAAAGCCCGCCGCTGAAATCATTTCTGCTTTCACGGCGGGCTCATTTCAATCTTTACAGGAGTTCAGCAATCTCCGGCAGAATCTCTCCCAAGTTGCCGTCCACTCCCATGGATTTTTGCTGAATCCCTCTGGGAATATAAAGTTCCCCCTTGTTGAATGTAATGTAAAAGGCCTCCGGTTCCTGATCAACCAGCCGCATTAACGGTGCTTTAATTAACTGGTTTCGGGCCCCAATCCCTAACTCTAACACAAGTAACTTTTCATTGTGGTATTTCTCCACAAAATGCTGATACGCCTGAATCTGGACTTTCTTCGGCTGGAAGTTAACCGTCATAGGACCTCCGCATTTGGGGCAGCGAGGGAGTAGATCCGTGGGAACATGGCCATTTTTCTCCTTCTCTGTCATTCTGACAACGGCTGTCCATGTGGGATAACGTGTATCATGGCATCCCCTGTTACAACGCATTTCCTTCCAGCTTCCCTCAATTTCAAGAATATGTGCCGGGTCAAGGCCAGCCAATTCAAAGTGGTTTTCACCGTTGGAAGTAATGATAAAATACGGCGCTTCGCTCAGAATCTTTTTAAGCGCGTCCATTACGGGGCTTCCGGTATAACTACAGCTGTAATGGAAAATCAGGCGGCTAGTGAAGGCCCAGCGCTCCTGCTCTGTTGGCCACTGGAAAAAGAAACCTTGGAGAATATTCTGAATCCCATACTTCTGCTCAAAATCTCCGAACAAACGGTGAAACCTATCGTTATTTGCAAATAGGTTGAGGCCTTCCGTAATAGAGAAGCCATTGCTCGCTCCCACTAGAATAGCATCAGCTTCTTTGATCTTTTCTGCTATCTTCCGGCACTTAATCATGACCGCTCCATTCTTTCTTTTTCTGCTCGCACATCCTTTAGCACCTTGCCGATGTCTCCCAGGATTGCAATGCCCTTGTCTTCAATCTGCTCCGGTAAAAATTGATACTGGGCGTTTACACCAATGTAGAAAGCACCGGGTAAATTCAGCGTTAGATTCCAGAAAGGTTCCTGAATAAACATAGGTGTGATACGACCCACGCCCAACTCAAGGAACAGGATCTTTTTGTCCTGATGTGTCTGAATATACTTTGAAATTTTCTGATACTGTTCATCGTACTTCCTGCCCTGGAGAAAGTTACCATAACCGCGTACCCAAGGAAACGCCTCTCTGCCACAGTGCGGACAGCGGGGAATCAAATCCGCTGGGACGGCAGTGCTTTCGCCCATAGCTCGCACCATTTCATCCACTGGTTTCACTGCATCCCAGGTGTCATCGGTGCAGCAAGCGGAGCATTGGAAAAAGCGGTGGTCACCCTGAATCTCCGCCACCTTATCCTCCGGATAGAGCTTTATAAATTGGGTATCTTGATTTGTAGTCAAGACAAAGAAATCCTTGTTTTTCAGTAGAGCATCCAGATCCAGATAAGGGGGGCGTAATGGGGCAGTCTGAGTGGTATACAGAAAGGTGGCTAGATATCCCCAAAATTCTTCCCGACTGGACCATTGGTGCATCATACCGGCAAAGGCACCCTTAAAATGGTATTTTTCCGCATACTTGCCGAAATACTTTCGATAGGACTCGTTATCCTCATAGTAGAAGTCGCCGCCACCAGCAGCAGACAGTCCGGAGGCTCCACCCACGATAATGCAGTCAACCTCTTTCACTTTCTGTGCAAACATCCGGATCTGCTCCTCATAGGAGGGAAACTCCTTCTGCGACAGTTTGATTGGCGTTTTTCCTGCAGCATACAATCCGTAATATCTTGAGTAATTTTCTTGTGTTTTCATGACCAACTGTTCATAATAACTCACCATATCGTCCCCTTTCCTGTATCCCAAGTCATCTTTACTTAGCCATTTGAAGTAATTTATAAACTAACATCAAAAGGATAGCACATGGATTCGTGTTTGTCAACAGTTGTAAATATAAAAATAATATTAAAAGAGGTTACTATTTTGAATGCCCCAAAAACAAAACAGCTATTACATAGTGGATTCAGAATAGCTGTTCACTGAAGAATGCCCACGTTAGGCAGAGTCAATGCCCGGTACTTGGAAAGCAATGGCTTTGAGTTTCAATTTATCCACTCGTTCTCACAAACTTTAGAATAATCTAAAAAAGGTTTACCTCAGAACTACAATTCCTAAGGTAAACCTTTTCCATTATTTCTTCAATGTCGCCATCAGCTCTTGGAAGCTATCCATAGCTGATTACAAATTCTCCACAATATCCGCAGCCAGAGCATCTGGATCAGGCAAGTTGTCCAGATCTGCCAGGGATTTATCTTTGATTCAGAAGTTATCCAGGCTTGTCTTGTCCCGTTTCAGAATCTTATCAATAAAGAATTCTCTCCAGCAGACCGTCCTGCTCTCCCAGCTTTTCCGGCGTGCCTTTATACTGATTCTCCAGTTCTGCACCTATGAGAGTGTTCATATCCTGCCAGGTTCTTTTTATAAGGGGGGTGGAATACCCATCAGACATGTCCAGAAATATGAGGTAAGTCAGCTGCTCCAAATAATCCCCATAAGATACACCATTATCCCGCATGGGGTTACATAGGCCCCAGATTTTAGAACTGATAACAATGTTCGTTCAGGCATAGCTGACTCCCTATTTCAGTATAGGGGAGCCAGAAATATTTTGCTTTATTTTCACTTCTCCTGGTCCTTTAACCTCAAATGTAACTGTAAGCACTTGTTCATAGTGATTATTCAGCAAATCAGAGTAATTGTAAATTAGGTTTGCTTCTTCGTGTACACTTTCTTTTTCAGAATGTTCAATCCAAAAAAACACTGCTATTTTTTTAGTTTCACCCACCATCAGTGTTGAAAAGGGCAAATTCTCTTTTTTGATTGTTCCCTCTGGTTTTTTCCAGGAAAGCGAAATTTCTTTCGCATTACCCAATCCGATATTGCGAACTACAATCTTCTCAGGGCTCGGAGTTTTCTCTGTGCAATGTTTTTGAGAATTCCCTCCGGATAGTGTAATGTTATAATCACTATTCCACGCCATATCAGTATCCTCGTCTACTGACAAGTGGAGATATGGCATCAATTCCAAACGTTTTGATTCCTTGAACTCACGTTTGGATTCTTCCAACTGGTTGCGAGATGCCGTAGCAGATTTAAAATTCGCCACGCAAATAAAAATGGTTGCAATAACATATACAACTGTAGTAAGTAGCATCATGGAATCATTGTATTCCTCTAAGAAATCAAAACAACTATGTAGTATCTGGTTCAAACTACGGTTCTCCCTCCAAACGCTCAGTTTAAAATACTTTAGTGCAGAGCAGCAACCTTCTACATAAACCAATCTGGTATTTTCTTAATTTTATTACAAAACTAATTCTCAAGCTCTGGCCTTTGAATTTTCCCTGCTTATTTTTATTTCAGCTGCGTTTTCTGCATTATTTTGCCTGAAGTTCTACCACAGCCGCATGATAATCCCACCGAACTCCATACGCATCCTTCAATGGTGACAACAATGCTTCGTCAATGTTACCTACCAAGCTAGTATTCTCTGTTTCTCCTACAGCAACAGACCAGCTAAAATATTTCTTTTCTTTTCCATATTCTACACAAATATCAATATCGTATTTACCAACTTCCCAGAAAAACTCCTTCTTTAGCAATTCTTTTGCCTGATCATATTCAGGTAGTCTTTTATAATCTAGCAGCGCCGTATTATAATTTTGATTCTGTTCTCTTAACTCTGGAATTTTTCCAAATAAAATGGAAGTATTTGCAGCAAATCCGTAGGGACGGGAAACAGAGAAAACTCAATTATGGAATTCGATTCTTGCATGGAATAATTCGCTCCTTTAAGATTTAGTCTGGATTACTGGGCAGTGCCATCATCTCGTTCATACACAGCTGTTCCGGTTGGTTCTTTTCTCGCTCCAGCAGATCATAATTGCCGATGAGCAATTCCCGGAACTGGCTGCCCGGTTTGTTTCGTTGAGCCATAGAATGAACCCGTTTGAATTCGAGGATATAGAAATTCTTGTACAGCTCCCGTACTTCCGGAAAGTCCGATTGAGACAACAGGAATCTTCCCTTGCACCCAGCCAGAATGTCCCGCATGAGAACATGCTGCTCCCAGCCGAATCCCACATCGTAGACATATTCGCTGCTGAAATATGGCGGGTCCAGGTAAAAGAACGCATCCTCCCGGTCATAGTGAGGAATGAGCACTTCGAAGCTCTGCTGTTCAATGATGACATTTTCCAGGCGCTTGGCCGTTTCCCGGATCTGGTCAAAGGTGGTACAGATATTGAATGGCTGGCAGGCAAAGCTTCTTCCGGAGCTGGCGTAGCTGGTACGCATCCGCTTGAAGTAGGCCGCTGCCTGGAGCACCTCCCGGTGCTCCGTCCGCTGGCGAAGCACTTGCTTGACATAGTCCACCACTTCCGGCCTTGGACAAAGCTTGTCCCAAATCTCCATCTGGGTAGGAAGG
>CALXFP010000004.1 GCA_944387615.1 uncultured Oscillospiraceae bacterium
GTTTTGGAAGAAATTCTGCTGTGGATCTCGGATTTGAAAGGAGAGGATAACCATGATTCCCAGTAGTACCTTTATCGCCTGTTTTATTACGCTGTTTCTTACTCTGATTCTTCCGCTCCTGGTTCTCATCATCATGGGTATCAAAAACAAAGGCAAGGGCATCTGGTCTGCCTGGTTTCTGGGTGCTGCCGGGTTCTTTGTTTCCCAGGTGGTAATCCGCATTCCCCTTCTGGGAATTTTGTCGGGGATGGAATCTGTGGTCGTGTTTTCCCAGGAACACTTTTTCTTGTATGTCTTGATTCTGGCATTTACCGCTGGTCTTTTTGAACTGGCAGGTCGATTTGCTGCCGCCAAATGTCTGGGGAAAAACCGCACCTTCCGACGGTCTCTGGCAGCAGGTTTGGGCCACGGCGGCATCGAGTCCATCGTGCTGGTAGGCCTTACTTACATCAACAATCTGGTGTACCTGTTCCTGATTCAGTCCGGCGGATTTGATGCCATGATTGCCCAGACGGAAGCAATGGGCGCAGAGCCTGCGCAGCTGATCGCTGTCCGGGATGCCTTGCTTCAGGTCTCTGCTCCCCTGTTCCTGGCTGCCGGAGTGGAACGGGTGTTGACCATGGTTTCCCACGCCGCCATGTCCGTAATGGTCTGTTACGGTGTTGCGGTAAAGCGCCCCCTGCCCTGGATGCTGCTGTGTCTGGGTATGCACACGCTGCTGGATACGACCATCGCCGCAACCGGATTCTTTTCCCAAACCATTGCCTACGGCATCATTTACACCTGCATGACCATAATGGCTGTAATTTCCATTTGGATTCTGCGCAAGCTCTCCCAGCGTTGGCCGGAGGCAGCTGCAGAACCCGCCCTCGCTCCGGAAGGAGGTAGCGTATGATTCGCAAAAATCGAAAAGTTTTGATTCTGTCTTCCCTGGTTACGTTGCTGCCGATTCTGGTCGGCCTTATCCTATGGGATCGGCTGCCGGAGAAACTGGTCACTCATTGGGGTATTGACGGTCAGCCCGACGGATGGAGCGGCCTTCCCTTTGCCGTTTTCGGAACGCCGCTGACCATGCTGGCCGTCCAGTGGCTGCTGGTGCTGATTACGTCCTTCGATTCCAAAGCCCGGGAACGAAATACCAAGCCTTTCCAGATGGTGCTGTGGATTATGCCGGTACTGTCCAATCTCAGCTGCTTTACCATGTATGCTCTGGCGCTGGGTGTGGAGTTTTCCATGTCTCGCCTGATGCTTATTTTCATGGGCGTGATTTTCCTGGTAATCGGCAACTACTTGCCCAAGTGCCGCCAGAATTACACCATCGGCATCCGGGTTCCCTGGACCTATGCCGATGAAGAAACCTGGAATTCCACCCATCGGTTCGGCGGACGGGTATGGGTTATTTGCAGTGTAGTTATGATTCTTTCTGTTTTCCTGCCGGCTGCCTGGGGCATCACCATATTCATCACCGCCACCATTGCGCTGGGCGTGATTCCCATCGTCTATGCCTGGCTGTTCTACCGGAAGAAAAAGCGCAGCGGCGCTGCCATGTCCTCTACCCTGCCGCCGCTGAAAAAAGGGAGCAAAGCATTGGCTGTTGGCGTGCTGGTTTTTGTACTGGTATTGACCGCTTTCATCGTATCCATGCTGTTCCTGGGAGATATTTCCGTGGAATATGGTCAGGATTCTTTTACCATCGTGGCCAGCTTCTATGACGATCTGACGGTCGACTACGATTCGGTGGAAACCATCGAATACCGGGACGGCAATCTGCCGGGGATTCGGACCTGGGGCTATGGAAGCTTCCGGCTGCTGATGGGTTATTTTGAAAACGAGGAATTTGGCGGCTACACCCGCTACACCTACTACGACCCGGAATCCTGCGTAATTCTGACCGTGGACGGAAAAACTTTGGCCCTGAGCGGCGAAAATCCGGAGCAAACCAAGACAATCTACGAAACCCTGAAAAGCCATACCGGACTGTAACATCCGTTTCCCCGCCCAAATTCCAAATTGGGCGGGGAAAATTGGAAAATAGCCTTGACTGTAGGGTAAAATTCCTCTATAATATTCGGAGCTATGGATATTTTATCTGAGAAAGGATTTTAAAATATGGCTAAGGAATTTAAAATTACCAGCTTGCGTCTGGCAGATCTGGAAAAAGAACTGAACTATCTGAAGACGACCCGTGAGCGGGAAGTCGCTGCCATGATCGCAGAAGCCCGTTCCTACGGTGACTTGTCCGAAAACTCCGAATACGATGCCGCAAAAAACGAGCAGGCAAAGCTCTATGGCCGTATTGCTGAGATTGAGGATATCCTGTCTCACGCCGTCATCATTGAAGACGAGAACGAAGCCACCGGTCGTGTCGGCCTGGGCTGCACCGTTGTGGTAGAGGACGAGAAGGGCAACCAGACCGAGTATCGGATCACCGGTTCTCAGGAAGCCAACCCCATGGAGCGCAAGCTGTCCGACGACTCCCCCTTCGGTCGTGCCATTGTGGGCAAGGCCGCAGGCGAGCACTTCACCGTCAACGCCCCCGCCGGTTCCTTCACCATGAAGGTTGTCCGTGTTTCTCGTGAGGGCTAAGCCATGGCAAAATTTGTACCCCAGTCCGAAATGCCCCTGTCCGATCAGGTAAAGGTCCGCCGGGAAAAGCTGGAGTCTCTCCGGGCAGAAGGCATTGATCCCTTCCTGGAAACCCGGTTTGAAGTGACTTCCACTTCTGCCATTATCAAGAGCCAGTTCGAAGCCATGGAAGGCCAGTCCGTCCGCCTGGCTGGTCGTCTGATGAGCAAGCGCGGCATGGGCAAGGTCTCCTTCTGCGACTTGCAGGACCGGGACGGCCGGATTCAGCTGTACGTCAAGTTCGACGAGATGGAAGAATCCGCTTTCCAGCGGTTCAAGAAAAACGACATTGGTGACATTGTGGGTGTGGTTGGCGATGTGTTCAAAACCGAGCGGGGCGAGATCTCCGTCCGGGTTCACGAGGCCACCCTGCTGAGCAAGTCCCTGCTGCCCCTGCCGGAGAAGTTCCACGGCCTGACCAATGTGGAAACCCGGTTCCGTCAGCGTTATGTGGACCTGATGGTCAATCCCGAGGTCAAGCAGAACTTCGTCATCCGCTCCAAGTTCATCAAGTTCATGCGCAACTACCTGGACAGCCGGAACTACATTGAGGTGGAGACCCCGGTTCTGAACACCATCGCCGGCGGCGCCGCCGCCCGGCCCTTCATCACCCACCACAACACCCTGGACATCGATATGTACATGCGCATCGCCACCGAGCTGCCCCTGAAGCGGCTGATCGTGGGCGGCATGGACCGGGTGTACGAAGTGGGCCGGATTTTCCGGAATGAGGGCATGGACCCCAAACACAATCCCGAGTTTACCACCGTGGAACTGTATCAGGCTTACGCCGACTTCCACGACATGATGGACATTGCCGAGGGCATCATCTCCGGCGCCGCCAAGGAAATCCTGGGCACCTATGAGGTGGATTGGATGGGCGAGCACATCGACCTGACCCCCGGTTGGCGCCGTCTGACCATGGTGGACGCTGTCAAGGAGTACGCCGGCTTGGACTTTGGCGCCATTACCGACGACGCCGAGGCTGTTGCTGCTGCCAAGTCCATTGGCGTAGAGCTGGCCGACGCTGCCGAAAAGACCTGGGGCAACGCTCTGTATGCCTGCTTCGACCAGAAGGTGGAAGAGCATCTGATTCAGCCCACCTTTATTACCATGTATCCGGTGGAGGTTTCTCCCCTGACCAAGCGTTCTCCTCTGGATTCCCGACTGACAGAGCGGTTTGAGCTGTTCGTCTGCCACAGCGAGCTGGCCAACGCCTACTCCGAGCTGAACGATCCCATGGATCAGCGGGACCGTTTCCAGAAACAGGTGGAGCAGCGGGAGCGCGGCGACGAGGAAACCGAAATGCTGGACGAAGATTTCCTGACCGCCCTGGAGTACGGTATGCCTCCCACGGGCGGCATGGGCATGGGTGTGGACCGGATTGTGATGCTGCTCACCGGCACCGATACCATCCGGGAAGTCATCCTTTTCCCCACGATGAAGCCCCTCGACTAAAGAAAGTACAAGATATAGTGTTAATTTTGAAAATAAACACTATATAATGTGGTTTTCTGCGGTGTTATCCTCCCTTTGACAGCAATTTGACAGCAAATTCCCAAGGAATAACGCATCAACACGAAGCGTTGTGAATTTCAGGCAATACGGTGTCAGGTTTGAACAGACCAAGGAGCACTTCTTAGAGTAACTCTGAGAAGTGCTCTTTTTTCGTTCTGCGGTTAATTTCTGTCCACACCCAAATCAATTTTAGGAGGATACCACGATGAAAGACAACTATGAACCCATCAAAAGCATGAAGGAAGTCCCGGCACAGCTGCGGAAGCTGCGCAGAGAGTATGTGCAGTATCAACAGGCAGAACTGATATACAGCCTGTCGCACAAAAAACTGCTGGAGCTTGCCAGCGATGCTGGGGCGATTTACCGCTTTGACAGTACAGTTTTGATCAACAGAGATATTTTTGACGCCTACTTGGAGCAGTTCCACGAGCCTGCTACCAGCAAGTACAGAATTGGAGGCGATGAGGAATGAGTGGAAATGTATGGATGTTCTCCAACCAGATCGATGATGCAGATGTGGAGTTTATGACCCACGACTTTGTAACATACAACATGGCGTGTGATTATTACCGCCTGGGACTCAAGCCTGTCACTCGTATGGCGCACGAAGCCGGAGCGGTTTATAAGATCGGAAAAAAGGTACTGATTCGCAGAAGCATTTTTGAGGCATATCTGCGAGAACAGCGCAGTGTGGAAAGGAGTGAGCGGGAATGAAAGACGGTCTTGAATATAGCCTCGAATATATCCGCTCAGGTGATTACTTTATCCCGAATTTGACACTACCTGAGGAAACCCGCCCCATCGGCAGGTGGGGGCGGATGCACCGGGATTACCTGAGAGAGCACAAACCGATTCAATACAACTACCTGCTTCTTTCCGGCGAACTGTGGACTTACTGGCAGGCCTGAATGAGCAGGCGCAGGACAGGCTGGAAGGGATGATCGACCAGATGAAAACTACCGAGGGAATTACGGAAACTCTGAAAGCCAGCGACCCAATGGCATGGGTGCAGCGCATGAACAATATCCACGCCAGAGCCGAGGAAATCGTCCGAGAGGAGGTGATCTATGTATGAAGATGGAAGAATATATCCGAGTACTGGGAAACTATGTGGCATCCCACGGGCTGAATCTTGGAGACGGCGAATCTGTCTTGTCTCTGCTCTATGAGGCATACGGAGATATCAACCCGATGTACGATGACCACATTAAGGCTGATTTTGCAGAACTGTATCAGGCATTGAACGGAATGCCGCTACGGGAAATGGATGGGATTATCAACCCTGTCTGCGCCCTCTGCCGGGATCATGAACGGAATGGATTTGTGCATGGCGTGCACGTGGGAGTACAATTGGCACGGGAAATACAGAATGTAGAATAATCAATATTCGCTATACCTCAACCCCGAAAAACGGAGTTGAGGCTCTTGCTATTATTGGAGCAAAGGCTCATTTGCTACGGCACCACCTCAATCGGCTAAGATTTGCCTTGGGAAACCATGATAAATCACGATTCAAATACCGATTACTACCAATTTACTACTTTTTCGAGTTCCGATATGATGAAAACTACGTAAAATGCAGTCCCGGGCAGGAGTTTTTTGTCCTGTTTGGAACAGCGTTTTGTTTGTCTGCCGTTTCGCCCGAAATGTGTTTTTGTAATATACGAACACATTTTACAGTGTGCGACTTTGCGGCGCAAAGCTAATTCATAACGCACCCGGCATGGGCAAAATCAAACGGATGAAAGTCCCAAATCCGCCCGGTAGCAAGAAGAGTATAGCCCTACTGCTGGCGGTATTCAGCAGTAGGGCTTTTATGTCTATATTCAAATCAAAGCGAAAGAACGCAGCAGGTACAGCCAGAAGGTTATGGATACGGAGGACAGTATGGTGGAAAGAAGAATCGCATTGGAGGTCAGCACGCCGTCGGCGTGCATGCTTTTTGCCATTACGAAACTGGCAACGGTGGTGGGAGAACCTGCCATGATCAAAATGGCAATCAGCTCACTTTCCCGGAAGCCAAGCATTGCAGCCAATGGCAGGAAAACGCCCGGCAGCAAAAACAGCTTGACAATGGAGGAGCAGACGGCCCCTTTCCAACGGGTCATGGCCTCGCTGCCGGAGAAGGAAGCGCCCACTACCAACAATGCCACGGGGGTTGCGGTTGCGCCAAGAGAGCTGAGTGCATTGTCCAGCATGGTGGGAATCGGAATGCGCAGCAGGGCAAAGGGAATTCCCAGCAGGATGCCGATAATCAGCGGATTTTTCGATACATTGATGCATGCCGCCTTTATTGCGCCACTGCCGTGGGTGGCAGGAATCAGCCTGCCCTCACTGTCCACGTGGGGCGAAAAGCTGAGAATCAGCACGGAATAGACATTAAAAAAGGGAACAGAGAACATGATCATCATGGGCACCATGCCGGCCTCGCCGTAGATATTGACGGCCAAAGCAACGCCCAGAACTGCCGCACTTGACCGGGCGGAAGCCTGGGCAAAGGCACCTACCTGCCCTTTGTCCTTCATGAACAGCCAGGAAGCAGCCCAGATGCCCAGAAACATTACCGTGGTTGCGGAAAAGCAGAACAATCAGAAGCCAGGATCAAATTCGATGTAAAAATCCATACCTGCCATGGAGCGGAACAGGCTGATGGGCAGGGCGCATTTGAACACATATTCGTTAGCGGTTTTGTTGAAACCATCGTTCAGAAGATGTACTTTCTGCAAAAAGAAGCCCACCAGAATGACCAGAAACACAGGAATGGTCGCGTTCAGGGCAAAGACAAAATTCTCCATTTATATACACAATCTTCTTTCTCTTAAGGTTCCTCCGGGAACAGAGGATAATCCCGGACGAAAGAGATAAAAGCTTCGGTGCTGCTGGCAGTATATTTCCCTTTCCGCCAAATTAACCCCACCTTTTGCTCAATCCTGGGCTCAATGGGAATCCCTACAATGTCCGGATGATCCTGAAGCAGGGAAGCGTAAAAAAAGCTGGCGCAGGTGTTGTTGTGGATCATGCTCTTCATAGTGTAGATCTGGCTGGTGTAGATCAGGATGTTGGGCACGATTCCCATTTGGTCGTACCGGTTGCGGATGGAGCGGTTCTGAACAGAGTCTGTATTATACATCACCAGCGGCTGAGATGCCAATTCCTCCAATGTGACCGATTCCCGTTTTGCCAGCATGTGGGCCGGGTCTACCGCTGCCACGAAATGATCCCGCCCGATGCACACCGAGTGGAACTTGTCCGGGTCACTCAGGCTCAGATTCACCAGCGCCACATCTAGTTCCTCCTCCTGTACCAATGCCGCCGCCCGGGCGGAGCCATACTCATAGAAGGTCAGCCGGATATCCGGGTATTTCTCGTTAAAATCGTGTAGCAGATCCGGAAAAAAGGTGGTACCCCATAACGGCGGGATGCCTACGCTGACCGGCTGGCGGGAGCCTCCCAGATCGTGCAGCTGCATCTTCGCAGTCTCAACCTCCCGCAGCAGCCGCTCCGCCCGCTCGTAAAAACGCTCGCCGTCCGCGCTCAGGGACAGCTTGCTGCGGGTATGGGAGAAAAGCGTAACGGAAAATTCCTTTTCCAATTCCCGGATGGCCCCGGAAATGGCAGGCTGGGTCACGAACAATTTCTTCGCGGCTTTCGTGATGCTGCCGCACTCCACTGCCGCGCAAAAGTATTCCAGCTGATTCAAATTCATGGGTTCCCCCCCTTTTGCACAAATCTATGTTGATATTTTAGCACATTGCACAAACAAATGCAATCTTTTTGACAACATAAGGAAAACTGATAAGCCCATTTTTATTGCTGATTTTACTTTTTCCGCAATGTCTGTTACACTAAAGCCAGAAAGCAGACAGACACCGGCCGGTTCAGACTGCGAAACAGAAAACATCATAAGGAGGAAATCCAATGAGTCCCAGTACCATCACGCTGATCTTCCTGGCCTTCGCCATTGTCAGCTTCGTTCTGGAAAAAATCCCCCTCAGTCTGACCGCGACCATCGTGGCCATCGGCCTGAACCTCACCGGCGTTCTGGACAATTCCGCAACCTTTGCAGGCTATGTCAACAGCAATGTCATCCTGTGCGTGGGTATGTTCGTTGTGGGTCAGGCCCTGTTTGAGACCGGCATGGCAAACAAGATTGGCGGCCTCGTCACCAAGTTTGCCAAAACCGAGCGGATGCTCATCGTGTCTGTCATGGTCATCGTCGGCATCATGTCCGGCTTCCTGTCCAACACCGGCACCGCCGCCGTGCTGATCCCCGTGGTCTGCGGTATCGCCGACGAGTCCGGCTACTCCCGCTCCCGGCTGCTGATGCCCCTGGTCTTCGCCGCGGCTCTGGGCGGCAACCTGTCCATCATCGGCGCGCCCGGCAACCTGATGGGTGTCAACGCCCTGCAGGAAATGGGTATGGAAACCAGCTTCTTCATGTACGCTCCCGTGGGTATCCCCATGCTGATCGCCGGTATTCTCTACTTCGCCTTCATCGGCTACCGCTTCCTGCCTGACGGCAGCCATGGCGGTGAGGCTGTGGAGGCCCAGAAGGACTACTCCAATGTACCCCAGTGGAAGCAGATCGTTTCTCTGGTGGTGCTGGTGGTGGTCATTCTCGCCATGATCTTTGAGAAGCAGATCGGTGTGAAGATTCAGATTTCCGCCTGTGTCGGCGCGATTATTCTGGTTCTCACTGGCGTTATCTCTGAGAAGGAAGCGCTCAAGTCCATCGATCTGAAGGTGGTGCTTCTGTTCGGTGGCTCTCTGGCCCTTGCCGAGGCGCTGGAAACCACTGGTGCAGGCAGCCTGATTGCCGACGCCATCGTGGGTGCGCTGGGCGCCAACCCCAACCCCATGATTCTGCTGCTGGTGGTCTTCGTGGTGGGCTGCGCTCTGACCAACTTCATGTCCAACACCGCCACCACCGCCCTGATGGTACCCATCGCCACCTCTCTGGCTCAGAGCCTGGGCGCTGACCCCCGCTCCATGATCATCGCCACCGTCATCGCCTGCTCCTGCGCCTATGCGACCCCCATCGGTATGCCCGCCAACACCATGGTGGTGGGTCTCGGCGGCTACAAGTTCAACGACTATGTAAAGGCTGGCCTGCCCCTGATTGCAGTGTCCTTCGTGATCTGCATCGTGCTGCTGCCCATCCTGTTCCCCTTCTACGGCTAATATACAACACATTATGATTGGAGGAAATCCCATGACTAAGGAAGAAAATGTAAAAAAGCTTACCGACATGGTGGCGGACTTTGTGGGCTTCATCGGTAAGAAGCTGCCCGACGACGTAGTTGCCAAACTCAAGGAGCTGGGCGACAAGGAGACCGATCCCCTGCCCAAAGTTCTGTACGAAACTATGACCCGCAATCAGGACTTAGCCGTTGCTCTGGATCGTCCCAGCTGCCAGGATACCGGCGTCATTCAGTTCTGGCTGAAATGCGGCACCAATTTCCCCTACATCAATGAACTGGAAGCCTTGCTGAAAGAGGCTGTTGTTCAGGCAACCTTTGCCACCCCTCTGCGCCACAACTCCGTGGAGACCTTCGACGAGTACAACACCAAGCGCAATGTGGGTAAGGGTACCCCTACCGTCTGGTGGGATATCGTCCCCAATTCTGACCAGTGCGAAATCTATGCCTATATGGCTGGCGGCGGATGCACTCTGCCCGGCAAGGCCATGGTGCTGATGCCCGGTGCGGGCTACGAGGGCGTCACCGACTTTGTTCTGGATCAGATGACCAGCTACGGTCTGAATGCCTGTCCTCCTCTGCTGGTGGGCGTGGGCGTTGCTACCTCTGTGGAGACCGCGGCTCTGCTGTCCAAGAAGGCACTGATGCGGCCCATCGGCTCTCACAACGAGAACGCCAACGCAGCCAAGATGGAACAGCTTCTGGAAGATGGCATCAATGCCATCGGTCTTGGTCCCCAGGGCATGGGCGGCAAGTTCTCCGTCATGGGCGTGAACATCGAGAATACTGCCCGCCATCCTTCTGCCATCGGCGTTGCCGTGAACGTGGGCTGCTGGTCTCACCGCCGTGGCCACATCGTTGTGGACAAGGATCTGAACGTAACCTGTGACACCCATTCCACCTGGAAGTTTAACGGATAATCGGAGGTAAGGATATGATTGAAATTAGAGGCAACAAAAAAGTTCTCATTACCCCGGTCAGCGCAGAGGATCTGGCTGACATCCACATCGGCGATATCGTCTGGCTGGACGGCGATCTCATGACCTGCCGTGACGTGGCGCACCGCCGCCTGATCGAGTACGGCAGAGAGCTGCCTTACGACATCCGCGACAAGGCCATTTTCCACGCCGGTCCCATCGTCCGCAAGATTGAAGGCACCGAGGACGACTATGAAATGGTTTCCATCGGACCCACCACCTCCATGCGTATGGAAAAGTTCGAGTACGACTTTGTGAAGGAAACCGGTGTCCGGGTCATTGTCGGTAAGGGAGGCATGGGTCCCAACACTGAGCGGGCCTGCAAGGAGTTTGGTGCCATCCACTGCGTGTTCCCCGCCGGCTGCGCCGTGGTGGCTGCCACTGAGGTGCTGAAAATTCAGGAGCATCACTGGGACGAGCTGGGCATGCCCGAGACCCTGTGGTGCAACAAGGTCAAAGAGTTTGGCCCTCTGATTGTTTCCATCGATCCCGAAGGCCGCAACCTGTTCGAGGAGCAGAAGGTCGTTTATAACGAGAAGAAAGAAGCTGCAAAGCAGGCTATTTATCCTGAAGTGAAATTCATCAAGTAATTCCCCCACTACAATACAAGTGATTCCCTCCATACGGAAAGGAGCATGGAGCTTGCTCTGTGCTCCTTTTCCAATCACACTAATTTAATAAGGAGGCGCATATTTATGCCTATGACAAAACCGGGAGCATTCGACAGCAAGGGCGCATGGGATGGTTTCAAAGGCCGTATCTGGCGGGAAGAAATCAACGTCCGCGACTTTATTCAGAAGAATTACACGCCTTATGACGGAGATGAATCCTTCCTGGCTGAGCCCACTGAAGCAACCAAAAAACTGTGGGATGTTGTGCAGGTACTGCAGAAGGAAGAACGTGCCAGAGGCGGCGTTCTGGAATGCGAAACCAAGGTAGTTTCCGGTCTGACGGCATACGGCCCTGGCTATATCTGTGAGGACGGCAAGGAGCTGGAAAAGATTGTCGGTTTGCAGACTGACAAGCCGTTGAAAAGAGCCTTCATGCCCTATGGCGGTATCCGGATGGCAGTTCAGGCAGCCGAGACTTATGGCTATGAGATCGACCCGGAGCTGAAAAAGATATTCACCACCTATGTGACTACTCACAACGATGCAGTGTTCGGTGCCTACACGCCCGAAATGCGTCTGGCTAGAAAAACCCATGTGATTACAGGTCTGCCTGACACCTACGGCCGCGGCCGGATCGTCGGTGACTATCGCCGCGTAGCCCTATACGGTATTGATCGCCTGATTGAGGCCAAGAAAGTGGCCCATTACCGGGCGGGCTGCGGCAATATGTACGATGAAGTCATACGTATGCGGGAGGAAATCAGCCAGCAGCTCAAGGCACTGAAGGAAATGAAGGAAATGGCAAAGGCCTACGGTTACGACATTTCCTGTCCTGCCAAAAACGCCCGTGAAGCGGTTCAGTGGCTGTATTTCGGCTATCTTGCCGCTGTTAAGACCCAGAATGGCGCTGCCATGTCTGTGGGCAGAATTTCCACCTTCCTGGACATTTATATCCAGAGAGACCTGGAAAATGGCACCCTCACCGAATCCGAAGCACAGGAACTGATCGATCACCTGACCATGAAATTCCGTCTGGTCAAGTTTGCCCGGATTCCGGAATATAACCAGCTCTTCTCCGGCGACCCCACATGGGTCACGCTGGAGGTTGCAGGCACCGGTCTTGACGGAAGAAACATGGTAACCAAGAATGACTTCCGGTTCCTCCATACGCTTGAAAATATGGGTCCCAGCCCGGAGCCGAACCTGACGGTTCTCTACAGCTCCAGACTGCCTGAGACCTTTAAGAAATATGCCGCCCAGATCTCCATCGACACCAGTTCCATCCAGTATGAGAACGACGATGTGATGAAGCCTGAGTGGGGCGACGATTACTCCATCTGCTGCTGCGTCTCTGCCACCAAGACCGGCAAGGAAATTCAGCTTTTCGGTGCGCGGGCAAACCTTGCAAAGACCCTGCTCTACGCTTTCAACGGCGGCTTTGATGAGAAGCACCGTATCCAGTGCGGCCCTGAGATGGAGCGCATCACCTCCGAATATGCTGACTATGACGAGGTCGTGGAGAAATTCGACTGGTGGATGGACTGGCTGGCCGATATCTATGTGAACGTGCTGAACCTGATCCACTATATGCACGACAAGTATTACTACGAGGCTGCCGAAATGGCCCTGATCAATAATGACTGCGAGCGTTCTTTTGCCACCGGCATCGCAGGCTTTTCCCACGTTGTTGACTCTCTCAGCGCCATCAAGTATGCCAAGGTCAAGATTATCCGCGACGAGGAAGGCATCACTAAGGACTTCGAGATCGAAGGTGACTTCCCCCGTTACGGCAATGATGACGAACGTGCAGACGAGATCGCAACATGGCTGCTGCGGACCTTCTTCGATAAGATCCGTCGCCGCCACACCTACCGTGAATCCAAGCCCAGCACCTCTATCCTGACCATTACCTCCAATGTGGTTTACGGTGAAGCTACCGGTGCCACCCCAGACGGCAGAAAGGCCTACACCTCCTTCGCCCCCGGTGCATCACCCTCCTACGGAGCAGAGGAAAACGGTTTGCTTGCTTCTCTGAACTCTGTCGCCAAGATTCCCTACCACTGGGCGCTGGATGGCATTTCCAACACCCAGACCATCAGCCCCGATGCCCTTGGTCATGATCTGGATGAGAGAAAGAACAATCTTGTTCAGATCCTCGACGGCTACTTCGATCAGGATGCCCATCATCTGAACGTCAATGTCTTCGGCAAGGAAAAGCTGCTGGATGCCATGGAGCATCCCGAAAAGGAAGAGTACCAGAACTTCACCATCCGTGTTTCCGGCTATGCTGTCAAGTTCATCTCCCTGACAAGAAAACAGCAGCTTGATGTCATCGCCCGTACCTGCCACGCCACTCTGTAATGGTAACCGGATTCGTACATTCCATCGAATCCTTCGGCCTTGTAGACGGCCCCGGCGTTCGCTGTGTGGTTTTTTTGCAAGGTTGTCGGATGCGGTGCAAATACTGCCACAATCCAGATACCTGGTCAATGACCGGGGGAAAAGCCTGGACTGCGGAAGCACTGTTTGAAAAGGTATACCGCTACAAGACCTACTGGCGGGACAACGGCGGCATCACCGTTAGCGGCGGAGAAGCGTTGCTGCAGATGGAATTTGTCACCGAATTCTTCCAAATTGCGAAAAAGAACCACATCCACACCGCACTGGACACCAGCGGTGAGCCTTTTCGCATGGATGCTGAATATCTGGAGCGCTTTAACCGGCTGATGGAGGTAACGGATCTGTTTATCCTTGACATAAAGGAAATGGATTCGGAAAAGCACAGGGCGCTTACCGGTCATTGCAATGAAAACATTCTTCAGCTCGGTCAATACCTTTCTGATCACGGCAAAAAAATGTGGGTTCGACATGTTTTGGTGCCTGGGATTACCAACCAGGAAGACAGTCTTAAGGCGCTGGCGGCATATCTTCGCAAGCTGAAAACAGTGAGCAGGACAGAGATTCTTCCCTACCACACCATGGGCGTATATAAGTGGGAAAATCTCGGCATTCCCTATCCGCTGGATGGCGTTCCAACACCAACTATCGAAGAAGTAACCGCCGCTGCAGCACTTCTGGCGTAGTAATTCATAAAATCTTGCTATCTATCCGTTATTGCTTAATTCTGTTCCCAGTTATACTTTTCAGATCGGTATAACAAGCGGAACCTCTTTCTTAGGGGGGCGATTCTCGCCCCCCTTCTTTCAAAATACAGGAGGTATTGTCATGGAACTGCATATTGTCAGCGAAGCCAATCGGTGCTTGAACTGCAAGAAGCCCATGTGTCAGCAGGGCTGCCCCATCCACACGTCCATCCCTCAGGTGATCCAGCTGTTCAAACAGAATAAACACACCGAAGCGGGGCAGATCCTCTTTGAAAATAATCCACTTTCTGCTATCTGCGCGCTTATCTGTAACCATGAGCAGCAGTGTGCCGGACACTGCGTGCTGGGCAAAAAGAGCACTCCCGTTCATTTCTCCAGTATTGAGAATTACATCTCCGAAATGTACCTTGACCGCATGACCCTGCCCAAGCCCGAACTCAAGGGCAAGAAGGTGGCCGTCATCGGTGCTGGGCCTGCCGGTATCGCCGCCGCCATCACTTTGGCATCTCAGGGCTACGGTGTGACGATTTTCGAGTGGCACAGCCAGATCGGCGGCATTATGCGCTACGGCATTCCCGAATTCCGTCTGCCCAAGAGCCTGTTGGCACGCTACCAGAAGCTGCTGGAAGCCATGGGCATTCAAATTCGGCTGAACACCACCATCGGCACGGTACTGCTGATTGACAACCTGTTCCGGGACGGATACGCCAGCGTGTTCATCGGCACAGGCGCGGAGAAGCCCCGTTGTCTGGGCATTCAGGGGGAATCTCTGGGCAATGTACACTTTGGCCTCAACTACCTTGCCAATCCTGCTGCCCATCCTCTGGGAAACACCGTCGCCGTCATCGGCATGGGCAACGCCGCCATGGACGTAGCCCGGACGGCGCTGCGCAACGGCTCCCGGCGGGTGATACTGTTCAGCCGGGACAACACCATCGCCGCCAGCTCCAATGAGGTGGATTACGCCCGGCTGGACGGCGCGGAATTTGTATTCGGCAAGCAGATTCACCACATCACCGAGAAAGGCCCTGTGTTCCAGAACGCCATCATGGATGAAAGCGGAACCGTTACCGGCTATGAGGATGCCTTGGAACTGGTGGAAGCGGACTCCACCATCATCTCCATCTCCCAGGTGCCTCGCACCAAGCTGGTACGCACCACCGATGGGCTCCAGTCCACCGAGGGCGGTGTGCTGATCGTGGACGAGAACTACATGACCACCCGCCCCGGGGTCTTCGCCGCAGGCGACGTGGTCACCGGCGCAAAAACCGTGGTGCACGCCGTGGAGGGCGCGAAGAACGCTGCCTTTGCCATGATGCGGTATATGGAGCAAAATGGCTGAATGAAATCCCCAGGACTTCATCTACTTATCGGATGAAGCTCTGGGGATTATTGCGTTTTGAAATGAACGCCCACAAACCATTTTCCATTTGTGGGTACTCATTTCAAAACGGGCTGGGATTCCTAAGGGATGGCAATTCCTTTGGCTCAGGGTCATCCAATAGGGGCGAGAGCGCCCTGTTGGCTGGGGAATCCAAAGGGGACAGAGTACCCTTGGCAGAGGTTTCCAAAGGCGGCAGCGCTGCCTTGGCGGGTGGAATCCAATGGAGGGCAGAGCCTTCCTGGCGGGAAGAATCCAATGAAACCAGCGGTTTCGTGGCACACGATCTTGCTTGCAAGGTCTAGTGTGTTATACCTTTGGCGACCGTGGGTGGCGGAAAGGGGTTGTTCGGGGCAGGAACAAGCACTTTCCGTCAGCCACAGAACAGGCGGATTTGGCGCGCCACGCGCTAAAATTCAGGATTTGCCCGGGGCAAAATCCGCCTGTTCGGGTGTAGGTGGTGCGGCGGAGCAGAGAGAATTTCAGAAGAAATTCTTGGAGCGCAGCAGCATCACCGGGGGAGCCAAAGGGATATCAAACCCGCCGCAGCGACGCATCCTTCGTCACTTTGGAAATGCAATCGTCTTCTGTTTCGGGAGATCATCCAGATCGGAGTTTAAGATTTCTTCAATGGCCCTGTTTGCAAACTTATGAGAACGGGTGGTATCCAGTTCTGCAATGTACAGAATTTTTCCTGTGTGCATTTCAAAATCAATTTCAGTCTCGCCCCACTCGCCGTCGTAGTCTGCCTGGTATTCGTAGACTGCGACGGCGATTTTCTTTTTTCTGCGGATGACCTTCTTCCTTTTTATGGTCACCGCGCAGATGGCGTTATCCTCTACCAGCAGTCTCGTCAGGTGATCTACGGCCTTGCGATATGCCTTCTCCGCACCATTCGCTGTGGTGAGTTCAAAATGGGCACCCAGATCATCGAAGCTTTCGCCGTATTTTATATTTCGGGCGCAGCCGCATTTCATACACAGGGCGTTCCGCCTTTGCAGATACTCTTTCTCGTCCGGGGTCAGACGATCAAAGGCTTTCCGGACTGCATTGGCGTGAATCTCATGCCAGATGATTTGGGACACACCATCCGCTTCCTCACCGGCAAGCTCTTCCAGTATGTCCCGTTCTTCCTCCTCGTCATCCAGGAGGATGGTCTCTTTCCGGCGATGCAGACAGCTGGCCTCCCGGAAAAACCGATCTGCCGGTTTTCTTCGGCACTTGTATTTCTTCATGAAGGCTTCCACTGCATTTTCCAGATTGTTCTGCATCCACGCGGCGGTGCGGATTTTCTTGTAGGTGGTCAGAGACGGCAGCGACCAGCTTTCCTTTCCCATTTGATAACTCCGAATGGAATCGAAAATGAAGTTGTGGGCGTAGGTCATAAACTCCGCATCCTTACCCGGTTCATACTTCGGCAGAAGCTGAAGCAAACACATCATGCAGCACAGCTTGATTTCCAGAAACCCCTCCGGGTCATATCGGAAGCTCCCCTCCGAAACCAGCGTGCGCCGGATATAGCGATTCAAGCGCTTTTCAATTTTGTGTAGGAAGAAAGAGAAGTATTGAAGATTTCCTGTTTCCAGAGCCTTGAGAATGTAATCGTTGGCCTGCGTGTTTTCGGACAGCTCCGGCGGCGGTGGGTCAAGCTGAAAGATGTTCTCCGCGATGTGCTGGGTGATCTGCATCCCTTCCACATCAAACCCAACCTTCTGGAAATAACCATCCATCTTCCATTGGTATTTGGTTTTCACGGCTGCTTCCCTTCTTTTGCGACTTGCGCCGCCAGAATTGCTTTTGCCTCCGCGACGATGGCTTTCTGGCTCATCTCTTTTGCGTAGCAATTCAGAAAGTAGTCGTGGTCGGTGAAGGCTCTGGTGCGCTTTTCCTCGGTAAGCCGCAGGGCAATCGCCCCCAGCTCTTTGGACATGGCTCCGTCACTCACATATTTGCTGATGGTATTTCTCCGGGTCACATAGGGACCTTTGATGGGATGGGATTTGGCGTCCTCCTTGTAGCCGTTCTTTGCACCCACAGCCCGGCAGGTTCTGCCCTTTGGATCGCCGGGAGCCAGACCATCACAGTATTTCACGGAATGGGCATTGGTGGTGAGGAACCACTGATTGCAGTGGAAACACCGCCTGACACCATGCCCCGCCCTGAGGGCTTCAAAGAAATCGCCCCGCAGCATTCCCACGAAGCTGACATAGTGGCTTCTCGTCACCAGCACAGGCAGGTCGCCGCCCGGGTGTTCCATGGCCAGATACTGCATGGTCACATTGGTCATGGACATCCAGCCGCCGGCATCCTCAAAGGTCGGCTCCTTGGGAAAGTAGCTGTCGAAAATTCTGGCGTAGTCAGCCCTTGCGCGGTCTTCACTTTCATGGAGCCGCTGGGCGAAGGGAAGCATGGTTTCCTGATATGCTTTCAAGGAAAAGCCAAAATGGGCAAGGGTTGGAAGCAGCCGGGACAGCAGAGCCCCGTCCAGATATTTGTCTGCAATCTGGTCGGAGAGCTTGCTGTTTTTCTGCGCCTGAATCAGCGCGTTGGCGGACTTCACAGCGTTGGGAGTAAAGCAACGCTTCACCAAATCCCGGAAAGCCGTCATGTTAATGTAGGAGAAGGGCTTATACTTCGCCATCAGTTCCAGCAGCTTCATGGCGCTGAATCTGGCTTCCGGCAGCAGAGCAGGATCGCCTTTGCCGGAATCGAAGGTTTTCATAAACCCGTTGAGCTTTTCGCACAGCTTTTCCATGTGGCTCACCACTTCCCCGGGAATGTTCAGGGCATCACAGGCCAGCGTGCCCACCGGGAAAACCTGCCCGTTGTAGATTGTCTCCTTGTCCCAAAAGTCCAGCGTCAGAACTGCGCTGTCTTCTACGATCTTAACTGCCATAAGTCAGACCTCCTCTATTTCCGTGTGGTGGTCGGATTATAGCAAATGAATGGTACAATAAAACGGACAGAAAGAACATTCGTTTGAAATATTTCTTTCCGAAGGCCGTCGTATTTCACTACACCCCCGTGCTTTCGTTCTTCATATTCCCAGAGCCGCCGCGTTTCTGTCCGGGATTTCGGATGGAAGTGCGGCGGATTTTCATTATTCCCGGATTGCTTTTTGAATAATCCCGGGATTGGAGTGGTTTTTGCGTTTTCTGACATAACTCTAATAGAAGGGTGAATTGCTTCATGGATGAGCAGTTCCCTTTACTATTTCTCAAAGGAGAAAAGCTATGTCAACCTACGCAAGAATCAAGCGAACCGTAACCACCCGACAGGCAGCCGAACGGTATGGGCTGTCTGTCAACCGAAGCGGCATGACCTGCTGCCCATTCCACGAGGACAGGCATCCAAGCATGAAGCTGAATGAGGATTATTTCTTCTGCTTCGGCTGCAGCGCCAGCGGCGATGTCATTGACTTCACCGCAAGGCTGTTCGGCATCAGCCTTAAGGATGCCGCAGAAAAACTCGCCGCTGATTTTAGCATCAATCCCAGACCGCCAGAACAATCGAAGATTCCCAACTGCCATGCAGAGCCATCCCACGATGGGGCGCGGCTCTGCACTTGCGTTTTGCGGGAATATCTTCGGCATCTTCGCATCTGGCAGTTGAGGCATCGTCCCGAGAAGCCGGGCGACCCTATCCATCCCCGCTTTGCCGAGGCGATGCAGGAACTGCCCACGGTAAACCATCTTCTGGACTGTCTGCTGGGAAATGATCTGCTTCTGGCAAGGCAGACAGCGGAGGTTCTCTGTCGGGAGGGGCATCTCCGGCGGCTGTCGGAGTATCTCGGGACACTATCGGAGAAAGAGAGGGACTGCGCATGAGCGAAACGCCGGAATGGCTGGATGACAAGGGGAAGATCGTCGAGCATAAATACTGCCGCTGTTTTCTGGAACAGCACCCTCTGCTCAGCAAGGGAGAGGACTTCTTCACCACCGAGGGCATCGTCACCGACAAAGACCGGCTCCTGCGGGATGTGTTCGACGATATCAAGGAGCATTTAACCGGCGGACTGGTGACGAAAGCCAAAAACCTTCTGGAAGCAATCCGTATGGAATGCTACGACCGGGGCGAGTTGGAATTGCTTGCTGATGTCAATGCGTTCAACGCCAAAGGCAAGGCGGCAGAGATTGGCGTGCTGCTGGACAAGTACATTCCCGCTGTGGAGCAGATGCACACCACTCTGAAAAAATACAATGTGGCCTTCACAACCACGACTGCTGAGAACAAAAAGCTGAAAAAGGAAAATGAACAGTTGGAGCAGTCTCTGAATGAAGCCACCCAGGAAAGCACTTTGAAGAAGCTGGCGGATGCAAAGCTGCATCGGGATTATGAGGATGCTCTGGCCCTGCTTGACCGGATTCCGAAAGAGGTGCTGGCGGAGTACGCACACAGACCGCAGCCGCAAAAAAACGAAAAGAAACACAATCGATAATTTGGGAAAAAGGAGATTTGCCTATGGGATATAGCCGCAAGGATGTAGAAGCAACGAAGAAGATGGCAAAGAAATTTGTCCGATATCAGGAGAGTGCCGAGCTGTACAGCTTGGGACTGACGAAATTTCAGGAACTGGCAAAGGAGGCGAAAGCGGTTTATAAAATCGACAAGGTTGTGCTTGTGAACTGCGAAATATTGGATCAGTACCTTGAAACATTCCGTGTTGCATAATCTGCGGAACAAAATTTAACAGAACAGATTTTTTCATCGAAGGGCTCGGTACAGTGTTGACTTTTTGTCATACAATAAGTATAATGTTGTCGTAGAGGTGTGAGGACAGCTATGGCAGATATGGGAAGACCGAAGTCAGAACATTCAAAGAGAAAAATACTGAGTGTTCGCATTGGGGACGCTTTGTATCAGCAGATTTGTTCTTACGCCGAACAACACAATACGAGTGTGACAGAAGTTGTCTTGCAGGCATTGGAGAAATTCTTATCCAAACCTGAATAGTATCGAGCCCTTCTTCATTTTTGGAGGAGGAATTGATATGGCAAAGGCAAGAAAAGATTTGCGGGGAAGAGCCCTGCGAAAAGGAGAGATGCAGCGAAGCTCCGACAAGCGGTATGTATACAGCTATACGGACCCACTTGGACGGCGCAAGTATCTCTATGCAAATGACCTTGTGACCCTCAGGCAGAAGGAAACAGAGTTAACCAAAAATCAGTTGGATGGTTTGGATATTTATGTTGCCGGAAAAGCAACGGTGAATTTCGTGTTCGACCGGTACATGAGCCTGAAAACCAATCTCAGACAGACCACCAGAAGCAATTACCTGTACATGTATGACCGCTTTGTTCGTGAAACCTTTGGCAACAAGAAGATAGCGGATATCAAGTTCTCGGATGTGCTTCAATTCTATAACTGTCTGTTGGAGGAACAGGAAATCCAGATCAATACGCTGGAAAGCATTCACACGCTTCTGCATCCGACATTTCAGCTGGCGGTTCGTGATGACATCATCCGCAACAATCCAACCGATGGTGTTATGGCAGAGATCAAGAAGAATTCCGACCATAACACCGGTGTTCGACACGCGCTGACCATTCCGCAGCAGCGGGCGTTTATGGAGCATATCGCCAATCACCCGGTTTACTGTCACTGGTGGGCATTGTTCACCATCCTTTTGGGGACAGGTTGCCGCATTGGGGAAGCATTGGGACTTCGCTGGGAAGACCTGGACTATGAGAACCGTGCAATCAGCATCAATCATAGCCTGGTGTATTACCCGGTAGGCGATAGCCGCACCTCTGTGCAGCATATCTCGAAGCCAAAGACAAAGGCCGGTGAACGCACAATCCCGATGCTCGACTCTGTGAAGGACGCCTTTGAGATGCTGTGGGAGGAGCAGCAGGAGAACGGCTGGAACGACGTGGAGATTGACGGTATGCACGGATTTATCTTCTGTAACCGTTTCGGGAATGTCCCGAATCCCCAATCTGTAAACCGGGCAATCAAGCGGATTGTTGCCGATTACAACGCCAGTGAGGAAGTCAACGCCAAAAAGGAACACCGGGAAGCCGTCATGCTGCCTGACTTTTCAGCGCACCATCTGCGTCACACATTCTGCACAAGGCTTTGCGAACAGGAGACCAACCTGAAGGTCATCCAGTCCATTATGGGGCATAAGGACATCAAGACAACGATGGACATATATGCCGAAGCGACCGAGGAGAAAAAACAGGAATCATTTGAACGATTGGCTGCAACATTGAACGTATTTTAAGAAGGGCTCAATGAGCCGTTTTGCCTGACAGCAAAATTCTTCAAAGGACAGCAAATTGACATCAAATGCGCGAGGATAATGGTGCGTCACGAAGCATGGTGAATCGGTGGATTCCCAGCAAAAACAGTACCGCGACACATCACGAAGCATGGTGAAGGGGTCTTATCAATAATCCCCACCATGAAGCCTATGGATATACCCAAGAGCGAAAAGAAAGAGGAAATTGCTGCTCCTGCCGTAAAAAAGGAAGAGGTCATCGACTTCTCCAAGGTGGAGGTAGAGCCTCTGTTTGCAGATTATGTGGACTTTGAAACCTTTGCCAAGTCCGACTTCCGGGCTGTCAAGGTCAAAGCCTGCGAAGCCGTGAAAAAGAGCAAGAAGCTGCTGAAGTTCACTCTGGACGATGGCAGCGGCGAGGATCGGGTGATCCTCAGCGGCATCCACGACACCTACGAACCGGAAGAGCTGGTAGGCAAGACTCTAATTGCCATTACCAACCTGCCTCCCCGGAAGATGATGGGCATTGATTCCTGCGGTATGATTATTTCCGCCATTCACCACGAAGAAGGCGTGGAAAAGCTCCACTGCCTGATGGTGGACGACCACATCCCCGCCGGCGCAAAGCTGTACTAAAAATACAATATAACATCCCCACTGGAAAGCTGCTTCCAGTGGGGCTGCTTTTTGTTGTTTATTCTGCTTTTTCAACGGATACCAGGGCGGCTTCCGCAGTTTCCGAATCCGGCTGTGCTTCGCCGGTATAGGTAACCGTGACCGTATCGCCCGGTTCCAATCCGGTCAGATCTACATCGCCGATTTCAAACTTGTAGTATGCATCATCTACAATCAGAACCAGCATGTCCAGGCCAGTATCAATCGTATTGACCACACCCTTCATGGTTTTGGTCTGCGCGTCATCTGCAACTGGCTGAGTCAGCGTAGAAGAAACCACCGTGGTGGGAGTCTGCTCCTGCTGATTCTGTTGAGAAGAGGCTCCGCAAGCAGTCAGCGCCATGGCTGCGGCCAAACATGCAGCCGCCACTGCGCATCCTTTTCTATTGCATTTCATGATAAACACTTCCTTATTTTGTTCTGCCGCATCCCGATTACTGCGGCTGGGCATACCATAGCACATGGGCATCCCAGATGCAAGAAGGATAAGGATTTCTTAATCTACAGTTAATGCTTTCTTAGGTTTTTTCAGAATTTTATGGCAATTATGAACAAATTGTGTTGTAATTGTGACGAAGTGCTTTATCCGATCCGGTCGTAGGCAATGCGTTCGGAACCGTCGGCGATGTGGATGATTCCGCAGCGGCGGAACCCTTGCTTTTCCACCGCCCGCTGCATCACTTTGTTATCTTCATGGGTATCGATGCGCAAGTAATCAATGCGCTCTGCACCATAGGCAACGGCGGCACTTAAAATTCCTCCGGTACCGTCGGAAGCAATGCGGTGTATGGTTCCGTAGGGCCGACTGGCGTGCCAGCTGCCGCCGAAGATTTCCCGGTAAGTTGGGTCCTCTCCTATGTAGAAAAAGAACACGCCATGGATTTTCTCCCCTTCCGTCACGACAAACAGATTTCCATTCTGAATATCCTGCTGAAGCTGGTGTTTGGGCGGATGGTGATTGCCCCACTGGTTGGGATTTCCTGTTTTCGCCATAAAGTCTCTGGCATAGGCGTAAATTTCCAGAATCCGGGGCAGGTCTTCTTCCCGGGCGGTTCGGATGTGTTTATCCATCATGATTTCCTCCTGAATGTTTTCCTCATTATACGCAACCTGCATTGCCATTGCAACCCCTGGACATAATAAGGAAAAACAAAGGAAGGTGCTTTTATGGCAAATCTGAAACGGGGCAGACAAAGTTTTGCCCTGCCGGAACCTCCGGTCATCACCCACTGGGCCAGTGTAGCAGGAAAAAAAGAAGCGGAAGGCCCGTTGGCCCATACCTTTGACATCAAATGCCGTGATACCTATTTTGGTCAGAAAACCTGGGAACAGGCAGAAAAATACATGCAGCAGCAGGCTCTGCGAAAACTCGCGGAAAAAGCGGGCATGCACCAGAGAGAATTTGACCTGGTGTTTTCCGGAGACCTTTTAAATCAATGCATTGGCTCTTCTTTCAGTCTGCGAAATACCGGGATTCCCCATCTAGGGCTCTATGGTGCCTGTTCTACCATGTCGGAAAGTCTTTTGATGGCCTCCATGGCAGTGGGCGGCGGATTTGCAGATAAGGTGGTGGCCATGACTTCCTCCCATTTTGCCTCCTCCGAGCGGCAGTACCGTTTCCCACTGGGTTACGGCGGTCAGAGAACCCCCACCTCTCAATGGACGGTCACCGGCTCCGGTGCGGCATTGGTCTGCCGTCAGGGGAAAGGTCCCAAAATCACAGCCTGTACCATCGGCACCGTCACCGACCTGGGTATCAAAGATGCCAACAACATGGGTGCCGCCATGGCACCTGCCGCCTATGCCACCATCCGCGCTCACTTTGATGACCTGAAAACAGGTCCTGAGGACTTTGACCTGATTGTCACCGGAGATCTGGCACAAATCGGCAAGGAGATGCTGATGGAGCTGGCACGGAAGGACGGGATCAGTCTGGGCGGAAAGCTGACGGACTGCGGCAATCTGGTGTTTGACAACACCAAGCAGGATGTACACGCCGGCGGCTCCGGCTGCGGTTGCAGCGCCATTACCCTGTGCGGATATCTTTTGGGACAGCTGCAAAGTGGGAAGCTAAAGAAAATTCTGTTTTGCGGCACCGGAGCACTGCTCTCCCCTACCTCTACTCAACAGGGACTGCCCATTCCCGGTGTGTGCCATGCAGTATGCATTGTAGGAGGCAGATAACATGGATTATGTAAAAGCATTCCTTGTGGGCGGACTTCTGTGTCTGATCGGCCAAATTCTGATTGATAAAACCAAGCTGACACCGGCTCGGATTCTGGTCAGCTATGTGGTGATCGGTGTTTTGCTGGGGGCTGTTGGGCTGTACCAGCCCCTGGTAGACTTTGCCGGGGCCGGAGCTTCGGTACCCTTAACAGGTTTTGGAAACACCCTTGCCAAAGGTGTCCGGGAGGCGGTTGATGAAGATGGATTCCTTGGCATTTTCACCGGCGGCCTGAAAGCCTCCGCCGGAGGAATCACTGCTGCCATCCTGGCAGGACTGGTGGCAAGCCTTCTTTTCAAAGCCAAGGATAAATCTTGAAAAGCTGGGCATGATAGGTTTGCGGCAAAGCCGTGATCAAAAACGGAGGATACGAAGTATGAATAAGCAGAATAACATGCAGAAGAAGAACCAGACCCAGAACGAGCGTCAGACCTATACCAGCAACGAGCGTCAGAGCCAGAACACCAACCAGACTCAGGAAAAGAACTGCCGCTAAACGGCACATGGGGCACCCTATCGGGTGCCCCAATGGTATACTTACGTTTTTTCGTTACAGCGAAACCAGCTGGCCTCGGTGGAAGAAATACAAATACATGCCGATGACCGGCTGCTCATAAATCCTGCTAAGCGCCTGGGCATAGGTCTGCACCTGGGGACGGTAACGCTCCACAGCAAGAGGTAGGGTTTGCTCCGTAACCGCATCGGTTTTGAAATCTATGATGGTGATCCCCTTCTCCTCCAGCAAGGCACAGTCCACCACACCTTGCAGCAGAACCTGTTCCCCTTCCAGACCTTCCCCATAATGGCAGCCGTTGTCCAGAATGGAAAACTTGAATTCCCGAAGGCACTCCGCTCCGGCGGCAAGCTTTCTTCCAATTTCTGTTGCAAAAAATTGCGCCAATTGCCGGCTGTTTACCAGCTGTCCCTGTTCTTGAGTAAGGACACCGGATTGCACCAATCGCTGAATCTCCCGGTCAACCGCCTCTGCCGAAGTTCCCATCCGAAAATCCATATACTGCAGCGCCGCGTGCATGGCCACACCATAGGCACGAACATCGGTTTTTCGGTTTTTGAAGGTTGGTTGGCGCCAGTTTCGCTGGGCTTTCTTGGGTTCCTGGGTGTCTTCCGCCGCTTCTGCGTCCTTAAGCCGTCCTTTGCGGCCGGTAGCTGTCTGTTTGGAGGGCGCCATGGTGGCGGCCATATGGGGATAGTGAAATGCCAGTGCGTTTGCCAATCGGGTCTGTACCCCGTCCGGAAGGCTGGTACTCTGCTGCGGTATCTGCCCATTCTCCTGCACCGGCTCCGGGGACTGGCAGACCGCAATTTTCCACAGGTGCTCGTTTAACTGGGTATAGCCTGGTCTGCCTCCCAGGTTATGAAGCTCTCCTGCTTCCCTGCGGCTCATTGCTGCCAACAGAACCCAGTCCCCCAGACAGATGGCATCCCGGCACAGCAGTTCACCGCCGTCAAAATCCTGGCGCAGGGCGATTTGCTGCAAATCCTTTTCCAGACTTTTGGCAGCATAGGTCATAATCAGCCGGTCTTTGGCCCGGGTCATGGCAACATAGAGAACCCGCAGTTCCTCGGAGACACTTTCCGCCTCCATTTTTACCGCAATGGCCCGTTTTGCAATGGAGGGATAGCGTATCCGCTTTTCCCGGTCCGCCACCGACAGTCCCAAGCCCAGGGTTTTGTCACAAAGGATCTGCGCCCGCAAGCTTTCCTGATTGAATTTCCGGGACAAGTTGCACAGGAACACCACCGGAAATTCCAGTCCTTTGGATTTGTGGATACTCATAATGCTGACACATCCGGAGTTGGCTGTCCCCGGCATCACCAGTCCACGGTCTTCCAGAGAGTCCAGGTAGTCCAGAAACTGGGACAAATCCCGCAGATTCCCCTGTTCGTAATCCGCCGCCAGCTGATAGAAAGTCTGAAGATTGGCCCGCTTGGCTTCGCCGCCTGCTGTGGCTGCATAGAGGCTGTCCATCCGGGTCAGGCAGAAGCAGCGCTCCAGCAAAGCTGTCAGCGTGCTGTGACGGGCTTCCTGGCGAAGGGTTCCCAAGATATCCAAAAATTCTCTACTCTTAGGAGCATCGCTTTGCAGCAGCGCATCGTAAACGCTGCCCTTTTTCTGCCAGCTCCGGAACCGGGCGAGGTCATCGGCAGTAAAACCGAAAATCGGGCTTGCCAGCACGGTAATCAAAGGAATATCCTGACGGGGATTCTGGATGGTCTGCAGCAGCGCCCGGAAGGTGGCAATTTCCTCGGTTTGCAAAAGGTCTGTTCCGCCGCCGGAGGTGCAGCGGATTCCCAACTTCTCCAGCGCCCGCTGGAAATACCCTCCGGCACTTCCGGGAGAACGGAGCAAAATCACAATGTCATCCGGCGTTACCGGGCTGAGCTTCCCGTTTTTGCGGATGGTTGTTCCCTCCCGGAGCATGGATTGAATCTTCTGGGCCACGAAATCCGCCTCTTCTGCATAGGCATCCTCCCGGACTTCCAGGGCGTACAGCTCCACCCCCGGCTCTTCCAGGGAGATATGGGGAATGCCCTCCCGCAGCTGTTCCGCTTCGCCGTAGAAAAGGCCGCCAACCTTGGGGCGCATACAGGTTCCGAACACCGCATTGACACCTTCAATCACCTCCGCACCGGAGCGGAAATTATGGCTGAGCAGCACCTTCCTTCCCTGTTTGGGCTGGGCCTGCTCCACCGGGAGAAAATCCCGATATTTTTCCAGGAAAATCCCCGGATCTGCCAGTCGGAACTGATAAATGGACTGCTTCACATCTCCAACCAGAAATGCGTTCTGCCGTTTTTCTGACAAAACAGTAAAAATTGCATCCTGGACACCGTTGGAGTCCTGGTACTCGTCCACCAGAATTTCCCGGAAGCGTTTGGCAATCTCTTCCGATACCGCCGTGGGGCTAGTACGGTTTTTCCCCAGCAGCAAATCCAGGGTTCTGTGTTCCAAATCTCCAAAATCCAGCACCCGGCGGCTGCGCTTGGCTGCCGAATAATCCCGGTCAAACTGCCGGACCAGAGCCACCAATCCCCTGGCTCCTGCGGCGCATTGGGAAAGGTCCTGAAGGATGCCCTCTGACAAGTCCGAGAAACTGCGTAGCTTTCGTTCCAGACCGTCTTTACAGGCATTGCGGGCAGCTTTCACCCGTTCGCTCAGTTCCGGGTCCGACAGTTTTCTTGGGAAAGTCAAACGGCCGTAGTCAATTTTCCCCTGACGGACAATCTCATCCCAGGTTTTGGTGGCACGAAGGTTTTTCAGCTGATTGAGGGTTTGCCCCAGATTGGCAGCCGGTTTTTCCAGGCCATCGCTGGCTTCCAGTTCCCGGCAGCACTGCTCCAGAACCTGAATCTGACAGTCAAGATAGTCATAGAGGTCTTCCATCAGGTACTTACCCCACACCGTTTCCCCGGCGTCCACGATATCTTCGGTTTCGGTAGCTTTTAGGCAGGCATTCAGCCAACCATCGGGGTTTAAGTGACACCGGGCGCTGTCATAGACCTTTTCGATGATTTCCGACACAAGGCGATCATCCCGCCCCAGGCCCTGAGTATCCGTGAAAGCCAAGAAGTCTTCCCTGTTTTCTGCATTTGCATAGGCGCTGTCCAGCAAGTCTTCCAGCACCTGGGAACGAATTTCCCGGCATTCGCTTTCGTCCGCCACCCGGAAGTCCGGAGCCACATCCAATCGGTAGGCATATTCCCGCAGCAAATCACTGCAAAAGCCGTGGACGGTGGAAATCTTCGTCAGAAACAGCCGCTGCATCTGCTTTTGCAGGTGGCGGTTGTCCGGCTCCTGGGCAATGCGCTCTGTGAGTTTTGCGGCAATTTTCCCCCGCAGTTCCGATGCGGCAGCCTTGGTATATGTAATGATCAGAAATTCGTCCAGATTGGCAGGATCAGTCGGATCTGTCAGGTAAGTCAGCAGCCGATCCACCAGCACCTTGGTTTTTCCGGAGCCGGCAGCAGCAGAAACCAGCAGCCGTCCTCCCCGGTTTTCCACCGCCTGGGCCTGTTCCGGGGTCAATTTATCTGCCATGGCGCTTCATCTCCTTCTCGATTTCCTCCCAGAACCGCTGGGGCGACATTGCCTGATAATTCCGTCGTCCCGGCACCTGGTCTTTGTGACAGATACTGCCATAGGGACAAAAGGCACAGGCATTGTGGCTGGTGCCCCGGGTATAGGGATTCGGCTCCACGTTGCCGGAAGCAATCTCCGTAACCATGGAGGACAAAATATGAAATACATACGATTGCAGCAGCTTCAGCTGCTCCCGGTCTGCCAGGTCACCGGACAGGGAACCGTCTTTTTTGATGGTATAGCACATGCGCTGGGGAGACTCCCCCGGCTCCATGGCCTGCAGCACTGCCTCATCGGACAAGAGCAAGCCTCTGCGCTTCCAGATGGGTTTTCGCTCTTTCTGCGCTTCCTCCGGTTCCAGCTTTCCATCTACCGACAAATACGGTGCCCGGGCGGGAAAATACTGCACGCCCGCGGGAATGGGATGGTCTCCCAGCAGTTCTTCCCCGGACTCCCGGAGGGCAAACAGGTACAGAAGCATTTGAAGTCCTACGCCATTGAACACATCGCAGTAGTCAAAGTCCTTCTTTCCCGTTTTGTAGTCCACCACCCGGTAATAGGTACACCCAGTTGCATCCCAGGTATCCACCCGGTCCACAAAGCCCCGCAGCAAAGCCTGCATACTGCTGTTGGGAATGGCGATGGCAGGAAGGCCCTCGGGACTTCCAAAACCCACTTCAAAATCTTTGGGCGCAAACTTCGCTTCCTGCAATTCCTGCCACAGCTCTCCCACAACCATATCCAGTTCCTGGATATTTCGCTGGAACAGGTAGGTCAGGCGTTCCGATTCCACCTGAGAAAATCGCTCCTTGGCATATTCCTGGCTGTAGCGGTGGGCAATCTCCAAGGTTTCCTCCTGAGAAACCCGGTGGAATCCCCCCAAATCCCGGACACAACGGGCTGTATGCTCCAGCACCGCATGCACATAAGTACCAAACTCCGCCGGGTCGATTTTGGCTTCTTTACGCTCCTTCGCCCGCATGCCGTATTTCAGGAAATAGGACATGCGGCATTCTGCCTGTCGGTCAACCTGGGATGCAGACAGATTCAGCGTAGTGCCGTAAAGGCCCTGGATTCCTTCTTTGGAGACGGTGCCCAGGGTGAAATCCCGGCTGCGGACAGCATCCTGATATCCTTCCTGCACCCCAAGATGCTGGGCTGTATCCTGGGCATTCCAGCGGGAGAGACAGGCTCCTGCTTCCCAACTGTCCGCCGGGCCATAACCCAGATCGTCCGTCACGTTCTGCTCCCCGCCTGCCATTTCCGACAGCCGCCGGAATACAAAGGAGGGCTGCTCTCCGGCGCAGTATACCCGAATACTTTCCGTTGCGCCGCAGAACACTCCGTAAATTTCCGCAAATTCCGCCTGGATACCTTCCATGGCACCGCCGGTCAGGGGGACACCCATTTGCCGCAGGGTGACGCGCTCCTGGTCGGTAAGTAAGCCCTGAGAACCGGAATAGCCGGGCAGCTTTCCTTCTTCCGCACCCAGTACAATTAGATACCTTTGCTGGTGGCAGCGCATGGCTGTTACCGGACCCATCTGCACCGCATCCAGCACCGGCGGGATGGTGCCGACGTTATACTGACTCAAAAGCAGTCGCAGCAGCCGGGTAAAATGCTCCGGCTCCCAATGGGTCTGGCCCAAAACGTCATGCAGCTGTTCCAGCGCGGAAATCAGGATTTCCCACAGCTGGTTGAGAATCTGGGCGCTGCGATTGTCCCCGGCGTCATCCATTTCCTGTGCCATCTGGGAAAGACGCTGTTCCAAATGAATTGCTTCCAGGAATTGATACAGTGCGTCAACCTGTCCCTGCAGATCAATGGCATTCCGGAACCCCCGGTACAGCGCTTCCAGCGGGTCAATGGTTGAGCTTCTGGCATCATTGAGCAGGTTCAGCAGCTGATGGGATTTTTCATCCCAGATGCCGCCCAAGCCATCCGGGTGGTATTCCCAATCCGAGGTCCACTTTTTTCCCTGAATTCCCCAGACAATGGCATAATTTTCTACCAAATCACAGACATCCGGATCCAGTGGTGACAACGTGGAGCGAAGATAGCGCAATGTTGCCCGCTGTTCAAATCCCCCAAGGGCCGCTTCCAGTCCTGTCAAGACCGTGGTAATCACACTTTTTTGCAGAATCTCTTCCGTTCCGGAACGGTATACCGGAATGTGGAAACGGTGGAATACCAAATCAACCAACGGCTGGTATGCCGCCATGTCCGTGCAGACCAGGGTAATGTCTCGGTAGCGGCAGCCCTGGGACACCCATTGACGCACCTGGTTTGCTGCATCCAGACAAGCTTGGTAAGCAGATTCCGCCCGGCAGGTTTGCAGGCAATCCTTTGCTGCCCCCAAGGAAATCGGTCCCTGGAATAGTCGTTCCCGAACCATTTGCAGGGGTGTCGGGTTGGGCTGAACATACTCGATCTGCACCTGGACACCGGCACGGTCGGCACAGCGATACAGTTCCTGTGCAGTATCCCCGGCTTTTTCAAAGGCCAGCAGAGCAGAGTCAATTTGATCGCAGTTCAGGCTTACCGTTACACTGGGACTGACCCGAATCAGATGTTCCAGGATTTGCAGATTCTGTCGGGTAAAATCCGGGAAACCGTCTATGTAAAACACGTGTTCTTCCCCAAAACTTCCCATCTCCAGCTGTTCCAGCAGCCAGGTCATCTGGTCTCTTGGGTCCCGTTTGCCTCGGCTGCACAGGCTGTTATAGCCTTCCATCAGCAGCGACAGTTCTTCCAGCTTTTGGGCCAGGCTTCCAGTGGTTTCTTCCGAGGCAGCACGCAGGTCTTGGGAAGTAATGCAGCAGCGCTTGAACTCGTCCACGCCATCAATCAGCCCGGTTAAAAATTCCGGTTTGGTTTCCACTGCGGCGTAGGCTTTCAGCTTGCTGCTGAGCTGCCGGGCGGCCGCGGCCATGGCCACCACACGACCTCCATCGTCCAGACAGTCCAGTACAGCGCTTCCCACGGCATCCGCCACCCGGCGAACCAGGCGGGTAAAGGACAGTACCTCCGCATAACGGCTGGCGGTATCTCCTGCCGCAGCACAAAGTCTGCGCTCCGTTTCATGGCTGATGAGTTCCGGTACCATTAAAATCCGGTTTCCCTTTCGAGCCTTCACATCCGCGGCAATACGCCGTAAAATTTCATCCCGATTGGCCGTCCAGTCACGGCCCAGCAGCAGGTGCAGCATAAGCGCCTCCTTGTGATTTTATGTTTCTTTATCTAACAGGATACCACAAAATGAGTCCAAAAAACAGGGGATATTTCACCCCTGAAACAGGATATTTTCCAGACGACCCATGGCATCCAGCAGGTAGAATCGAAGTTCATACCCTTCCTGTCCAGTCAGGGCACTATTTAAGCTGTCGGGAAATCCCGCTGTTTGGGCGACATCGGAAAAGCCTTCTGATGTTGCGGGCAGACACAGCGATGGGAACACCACGCACCACCAGTTGTGCCCCTGGCCTTCTCCAATGACAATGCGCAGGGATTCATACACGCCCGCAGGCAGGGAAAAAGTATCATACTCCCGGGTATCAAACGCCTCCTGGCATAGGCTGACAACCGCCTGAGTGTCAACGCCGGTGGCTTCCAGGGTTTGGTTGGCGATTTGCTGGATTTTGGGAAGGTTTTCCCGGATGTATTCTTTTGCCTGCTCCACATCGGCAACATTTTTCAGTTCTTCTTCCAGGCTTTTAATCACGGCATCCCGGACTTGAAGCTTTACCTCCTGATCTGCTTCCGCGTCAGAATTGGCAACCACATGCAGCCGGATCAATTCTTCATGAAGCTGCTGCCGGTCGGCAATCAGTGTGCCGCACCAGACCAAAGCTGCTAGAGCAAAGCAGATCATGACTCGTTTTACCAGTTTTACCATAAAAAACACCGTCCATACGGAAATACTTCCAGTATGGACGGCATTCGCACAAATTATACCGGTTTGGCAATAAAAATCTGGGGATAATTTTCCTTGAGCATGTTGCACACCACTGCGGCGTATTCAAAGCTCGGCATGATGGCAAATACAGCGGAACCGGAGCCGGTCATCTGCTGGTTCAGCGCACCGTAGCTGTTGCAGATGGACTTGATGTAATTCAGCTCCAGGTGATCGGATGTAACCACCGGATCGAACACATTGCAAAGATTCTCCGCAACGGCGCCCAGATCTCCTGCCAGCAGGGCGCTTTCCATGGCCCGGTTGTCCGGCCGGCGGGCGATGGCCACCTGGTCAATTTTCTGATACAGCTCCGGTGTGGACACAGAAAATTCCGGCTTGCAGATCACAAACACGCAGTCCGGCATGTCCGGCAGTTTGCGCAGCCGCTCTCCTCTTCCCTCTACCATAGCGGTTCCGCAAAGGGTGCAGAAAGGCACGTCGCTTCCCACCTGGGCGCCCAGCTCCGCCAGTGCCAGAATGGACAGCGGCTCGCCGTAGTGACGGTTCAGCGCCCGCAGCACAGCAGCGGCATCGGCGCTTCCGCCGCCCATACCAGCACCGGAGGGAATCCGCTTGATAATCCGGATTTCAATGCCGTCCGGGTCCACATTCATGGCCTGACAATATACCTTTGCAGCCTTCCATGCCAGATTGGTCTCATCCGTAGGAATGCCATCTACGGAGCACAGCAGCTTCCAGGGCTTTCCTGTGCCGATGTCAATCTCCACATCGTCCCGGATAGAGATGGTCTGCATGACGCTTTGCAGATCATGGTAACCGTCTTCCCGTTTGCCCAGCACGTCCAGGGTCAGATTCAGTTTGGCAAACGCGCCTTCATATAATGTTGTCATAGGTTGTACCGTCCTTTGCGCACATTTTCTGTATTATATCCTGAAAAAACATTTTTTGCAATCATCATCCTGATAAAATTGAAAAACCTGTGCATCCTAATGGCATCCGGAAGTTGAAATGGAGGTAAAAACTATGGATACCATCGCACTGATCCTGTCCATCGTCGGTTGTGTCAACTGGGGACTGGTGGGAATTTTCCAATTCGATTTGGTCGCTTGGCTCTTTGGCGGCGCAGGCTCCCTGTTCAGCCGTCTGGTCTACACGGTTGTAGCCCTGTCCGGCCTGTGGTGTATTTCCTTCCTGTTCCGCAGGAATGCCATTACCGGCAAAGAATAAAGAAGTGCGGCTGCTCCTACAGGGAAGCAGCCGCATAATTTTATATCGTTTCTTCCATCAGCCGCAGCGCACAATACAGCTGACTTCCTGGTCGCCATACTTGGCGGTGATGGAGGTGGTGCCGGCCTTCACAGCCTTGACCCAGCCTTCTTCATCCACCGTTGCGATGTGAGGATGCTCCGAAGACCACTCTACCTCGTTCTGCTCCAAGTCGCAGTCCAGAAGCAGCTGGAATTCGTAATAGACACCCAACATGACATCGGTCTTCTTCAGCTTCAGGGTAACGTTCTTCAGTTCCGAACTTCCCTGATTTGGGGCAACGGTTTCCGGGGTGGTAGCAGGAGTAGTTGCCGGGGTGGTTTCTGCCGTATCCGGAGCCTGGGTTGCTTCAGTTGTAGGCGCCTCAGTGGGTGCCTGGAAAGAAACCTTCACAGGAACCTCAATCTTCTGCTGGCCGCAGGTAATGGTCACCACGGTTTCACCCTCTGCCACTGCTTCAATCCGACCGTCTTCGGTAACCGTGGCGATGCTTTCATCCGCAGATGTGAACACCAGAGCATCTGTAGTATCACCAGGCTTGGGCACCACATTCAGAAGGAACCGGGCACCTGCTTCGTTCAGCACCGCTTCCTGTGCGCTGGTCATAACCAGGTTCTCACAGGGAATGGCCGTTGCATCAATAGGCGCTGTTGTCTGCATGAACTGAGGCAAGGTGGTTTCTGCCGCTCCCTGCTGGTTCATATTCGGCAGGAAGTAGCGGAAAAACAGGAAGCCGGCAGCCAGAAGCAGCGCTGCAATCAAAACCGTCAGCAAAATCACCACAAAGGTGTTGGACTGATAGGTTTCTTCTTCCTCCTCATCATCAAACAAGGGGTCGTCCTCATCCTCCAGATCCCGCCGGGGCCCACTGTTGACTTCGTCAAAGTCAAAAATTTCTTTTCTCTTTCTGGACGGGGTGCGGTCATTCTTTGTTTTGGGTGAATCAAAGTCATCCATCAGCAGTTCATCTTCCAGCAAATCTGCCGCAGAATCCCGGGAACAGCCACAGATGGGGCACTGTTCCGCAGTATCCGGATAACTGGTTCCGCAAACATCACAAATAATTTTACTCATCAGGATCCCTCCAGTACACATAACTGCACCATTATTGGTCGACATTATAACACAAAATCCCCCGGAATACAACTACAAAAGTATTGCTTTTTTTGTTATTTTATTTTATGATAGTTTGGTTAAAGGAGGCGATCTGTTTGTCAGAACCCAAGTCCATTTCTCCTTTGCTGGACGGCTTCCTTATGGGCAGCCCCATGAGCAGTCATGACGGCATCATCTGCTGTCCTGCCATCCAGGAGAATACGGATCAAAAGTACATAGTCAAGATTATCTCCATTCCTGCCACCCAGGCTCAGATGGATGCCCTTCTGCTGGCAGGCGCCTATAAAGATCCTGCGGATGCGATGGAATATTTCCGCAAAAGCGGTGAGGCTATCCTGGAGGAAGCCAAAATCCTGAGCACCCTTTCCAAGATAGAAGGATTTCTTCCCTATGAGGGCTGGCAGATGGAACCCATCACCCGGCGCAGACTGGGATATGAAGTGTATCTGCTGGGCAGTTACAAGCGCTCTCTGGATAAGTACGTCCGGCGCAACCAGGTTACCCATTTGGAAGCAATCAACTTGGGACTGGATCTGTGCAGCGCACTGTCGGTATGCCGTCAGGCTGGATACATCTATGTGGATTTGAAACCGGCAAATATTTTCATTTCCGAAAAGAAGGAATACCGGATCGGTGATGTTGGATTTATTCCCATACGGGAACTGACCTTTGCCACAATTCCCGACCGATACCGAAATGATTACACGCCGCCGGAACTGTCTGACCCCATGGTGCCGCTGAGTCTGACCATCGATACCTTTGCGTTGGGCATGATTCTCTACCAGCTATATAATGAAGGGCAGCTGCCTGTCATCCCGGCTGCTGATTCGGAAGAAGCGATTGCCGCACCAATCAATGCCGACTACGAGCTGGCGGAGATTATCTTGAAGGCCATCCATCCTGACCCAGAAAAGCGCTGGACAGACCCCAAGGACATGGGCCAGGCTCTGGTTTCCTACATGCAGAGAAATGCCGTCAATGACGTGCCGATTACCCCGTATCTTCCCCTGGAATTTGAAGAAGCCCAGGCAAAAGAGCAGCAGCCGGAGGACGCATCTGCCGACATCGAATCTGCGGATTCTCCGTCGGAACAAACAGCATCCGAGGAAAGCCCTCAAGAGGAAAGTCCCCAATCGGACGAAACATCCCAGTCCCCCGAAGCAGCATCTGAAGATGATAGCCCGCCGGAGGCGGCGGATGCTTCCGCGAACGCTGAGGAAGATCCGCAGGGACCTCCTGATTCGGAGGATCTGGAGGAAGCTGATACCTTGCTCCCCCATGAAATGTCGGATGAACTATCCCGCATTTTGGAAAAAGCGGATGACTTGATTGCCCATGAGACGCCGGAAGGCGTGGTACTGCCGGAGATTCCCGATCCGCCGGACCCCTTCGCCTTTGCGAAGGAAGATTCCGACGACATCGACGACGGTTCCGTTCCCCGGGACCCGCTGATGGAAGATGAATCTGATTCTCAACCACGGAAGGTAACGAAAAAGTTTGCTGACCAAAGCGGAAAACGATTGGCAAAGAAACTGCTGACCACGCTGATTGTTCTTCTGATACTGGCCGGGATTGGCTTTGGCGGGTACTGGTATTACCAGAATATCTACCTTCAGACCATCCGCAGCATCGACATTGACGGAACCAAACAATCTTTGACCGTCAGCATTGACTCGGATGTGGACGACGCCCTGCTTCAGGTCACCTGCACAGACAATCAGGGAAATACCATGACCCAGGGTGTGCTGAATGGGCAGACAACCTTCACCGGACTGACTCCGGATACGCTGTACTCCATTGAATTGTCCATTGATGGATTCCACCAGCTGGTGGGTAAAACTTCGGATATCTTCACCACCGATACTACCACCACCATTGTAAGTTTCACCCCTGCAGCCGGTGAAGTGGATGGCTCTGTGGTTCTGACCTTTACGGTAGAAGGCGAGGAACCGGAAACCTGGACGCTGAGTTATATGGCAGAAGGAGAAGAAGAGCAGGTGCAGACCTTCTCCGGTCACTCTGTTACGGTTTCCAATTTGTCCATCGGCAAGATGTACACCTTTACTTTGGACGCAGGTGATACCCTTTCTCTCAGCGGAGAAACGGTTCTGGAATACATGCCTTCCCGCCTGATTCTTGCCAAAGATCTCACTGTCACCTCCACCGGAAGCAACGATATGACCGTGCTCTGGAATGTACCGGGTGATGTGGTGGTTGAAAGCTGGAACGTGCGCTGCTACAGTGAAAGCGGCTATGACACCCAGTTGACCACTACCGAAACTCAGGTGAGCTTCACGGACATTGATCCCACCTTCAGCTATACGGTTGAAGTGACGGCATCCGGTATGACCCAGCCGGCCAAAACCAGTATTACCGCGAATCCCATCAACATCACCCAGTTTACTATGGCAAATGATGAAGACCCGGAGCTGGAAGTACTGAAACTCAGTTGGGAACACACCGGTTCGGCACCGGAAGGCGGATGGCTGGTGACGTACAGCATTGACGGCAGCAGCGTTTCCGACACGATCGAGTGCAGCAATGCCTCCGCTGAAATCGGGCCCATCGTGCCCAGTGCCAAATACGTCTTTACAGTGCAGGCCGCCGATGGCACCTCCGTATTCAGCAATGTGTATTCTTACACCACTGCAGAGGCGGAGCCCTTCTCGGAGAATGCCCTTACAGCTGACAACATGGAAGTGCAGCTGCTGAAAACACCGGAAAAGAAAAACTGGCGATTTGAGGACCTGGACAGCGATGTCTATACCGATCAGTTTGCCCCGGGCGACGGCATTTCCCTGGTAGTGCACGGTATCACTGATTTTTACCTTCCCGGATACCCCGTGGATATCTTGTATGTCATCGAGGACGGCTATGGCAATGTGATGCCGGAGCTCATTACTCTGGAGGATCGTTACTGGAAGGATCTGTGGTATGCCGGTGATTATCACTACGCAGAATTGACCGTACCGAAAATTCCGGAAAACCCCGGAGATTATGTACTGTATCTGTACTTTAACGGTATGTCCGTGGCAAAAGTTCCCTTCACCATCACCGAATAAGCACAAGAAGCCGCCTGGAAACCAGGCGGCTTCGTTATTTTTTACAAAAACGTTGGAGCAATGCAGGACAAAGTTATTTGTATCTCTGATTTATTGTGTTGTTCACACATTTTTGGAAACGATGTGCTATAATTGGCTCAAATCTGTGTGAAAGGGGCACCCTCATGCGTGGAAAAAGCCACCTCTGCCTGGGGCAGTATCTGACGGAGCGTTATATGCAGGACGCGCCGAAGCGTTGTGTGAAAGCCTTTCTGGTAGGCTGTGTGGAACCGGACCGTAACCCGATTACATATCTGAAGGGATCTTTGCATTTCCAGTGGCTCCGTGGTCACAATTACCGCAATGCCCGCCGGTTTATGCGCCGCATCTCTACTCGTCTGGAAAACAAGCGTTCTTTGAACCTGTTTGACTACTATACTCTGGGCAAGCTGATTCATTACGTCACTGACGCATTTACCTATGCCCATAACGACGCCTTTACCACCAATCTGCTGGATCACCGGGTTTATGAGGTGGAGCTTCAGGAGCACTTCCTGCAGTTCATGGAAAGTGATCCCCAGGTTAACCCCCGGGTTGCCCGAAGCATTATGGAAGCTATCTACAGTTTCCACAAGGAATACGAAAAACTGGAAGCCAGTATTCATACCGACGCACGGTATGCACTGAACGCCTGCTGCAGTGTGGTAGGTCTTCTGATGCCGAATCCGGCACTCTGATTTCGGAGGTCTGGAATGCACAGAATTTCTTCCATGTGCCTGGAAGCCGGTGTTGCCGCTCTGATTCTGTTTCCCCTATTTTTGGTTCTGAATTGGCGGAAGGCGTGCTGCTTACGGCGGACGGCAGAGTGTGTCGTGTTTTCTGTCTACCTGGCAGCAGTGGACGCAGTGGTGGGGCTTCCCAACGTCACCTATGTCCGTTTTGATTTGAATCTGAACCTCATGCCGTTTGCCTATATGTTTTCGGACGCTACTACCAGCCTGCTGAATGTGGCGCTTTTTCTGCCGTTGGGCTTTTTGCTTCCCATCCTTTGCCAGAAGTTCCGGAAACTGCATTGGACGGTTCTGTTCGGCTTCTGCGCTTCCCTGCTGATTGAACTGCTGCAAATTTTTACCTTCCGGGCCACCGATGTCAATGACCTGATTACGAACACCGTTGGAACCATACTGGGCTGGTGCGCCGCCCGGGTTGTATTCTGGCTCTTCCCCGGTATCACTCCAAAGTGGAGTTTGCGGGAGGTGTTTCTGGTCTGTTTTCTGACCCTGGGCGTGATGTTTTTCCTACAGCCGTTCCTGGCAAGGACGCT
>CALXFP010000005.1 GCA_944387615.1 uncultured Oscillospiraceae bacterium
TGAAAATTCTCCGCCAATCGTTCAAAAAATTCTGCGCCGTTTTCCAAAGCGGCTTCGTCAAAGTCAAAGGTATCGGCGTGCAGCGCCGGGGTGTCCCCCACGCCCAGGAAGAAGAACATTCCCGGAAGACGCCGCTGGTACCAGGAAAAATCTTCAGCGGTCATGCTGGGCGCATCCAGCAGGGCAAAGTCCGCCGCCCTGCGCACCCGTGAAAACAGTTCCGGCGGGTTCATCACGGCGGGGTAGCCGTCGTTCATATGCACCTGGACGGTGCAGCCGAAGTCGGCTTCCACCTGATGCCCAATCTCCCGCAGTCCCTGCTGCAAGCTTTCAAATATCTCATCCTGGAATGAGCGCAGGCTTCCTTCCAGGTGGGTGTGGGCAGACAGGGCATTGCGGACGGTGCCGCTTTGGAATTTGCCGAATTTCAGCAGCCGGAAAATCCCCTGGGGCAGGGACTGCTCCAGAGCAGAAGCCTGACGATAGAATTCTACCCCGGCAGCCAGGGCGTCAACCCCTTCGGCAGCTTTTGCAATGTGGGCCGACTTGCCGAAAATGTCCACCGTCACTTCACAGGAACGGGCCATCAGTTCCCGCTCCCGGCTGGCAATGACTCCGGCGGTCAATCCCGGCCACAGGTGCAGTCCAAAAATGGCCTGGACCCGATAGATTGCAAAAATCCCGGTTTCGCACAGCTCTCTTGCGCCTCCGGTGGTCTCCTCCGCAGGCTGGAAAACCAGCAGCACATTGTGAGGAAGTGTTTCCTTCCGGCTCAGCCGCCGGGCCAGTTCCAGCAGGATTGCCATATGCCCGTCGTGGCCGCAGGCGTGCATTTTTCCCGGGTGCTGGGAGGCGTAGGCAGCTCCGGTTTTCTCTTCGATGGGCAGAGCATCGACATCCGCCCGGAAGGCAATGGCACTTTCCCTGCCAAAGTCAAACCAGGCGCACAGCGCCCCGGACATGGGGGAAAACACCTGGCAAGGCAGCCCTTTCAGAGCATTTTTCAGATAGGCCAGGGTCTGGGGAAGGTCATGATCCAGCTCCGGAATCCGGTGCAGAGCCTGGCGGTCAGCGGCTAAGGGCATGGCAATGCCTCCTGTGGAAATTTTACCAGTATTATACGCCAAATGCCCGGCGGTGTCAATTTATCCCCTTGAGTTTGGAACAAAAAGATGGTATGATAAACCATCATACAAAAGGAGAAAATCGTTATGGATGCACAACAGATTATTGAATATATCCGTACCTCGGAAAAGAAAACCCCGGTAAAGGTCTACGTCTGGGAAAAGCAGCCCGTTGCCTTCCCCAACTGCCGGGAGTTCCCCGCCGCAGAAGGGTGCAAAATCGTCTTCGGCGACTGGAAGGACGTTGCCCCGGTGCTGGAGAGCAACGAATTTGCCCATGTAGAAATTGAGAACAACTGCCGCAACTCTGCCATCCCCATGCTGGATCTGAAGGACATCCCCGCCCGGATTGAGCCCGGCGCCATTATCCGGGAGCAGGTGGAGATCGGCAAGAACGCCGTGATTATGATGGGCGCGGTCATCAACATCGGCGCCATCATCGGTGAGGGCACCATGATCGACATGGGCGCCGTGCTGGGCGGCCGGGCAACCGTGGGCAAGAACTGCCATGTGGGCGCCGGTGCGGTGCTGGCCGGTGTGGTGGAGCCTGCCTCCGCAACTCCGGTGGTGGTAGAGGACAATGTGCTCATCGGCGCCAACGCCGTGGTCATTGAAGGCTGCCGGATCGGTCACGATGCCGTTGTGGCTGCCGGCGCCATTGTGGTTTCCGATGTAGAGCCCAACACCGTGGTGGCCGGATGCCCCGCCCGGGTCATCAAGGTCAAGGACGAAAAGACCGCCGGCAAGACCGCCCTGGTGGATGCCCTGCGGACTTTATAAGATTTCCCCCCGTACCGACGCACATTTTCTGCCCTGCGGAATACCATGGAATGAGCGGTGAAGCTCAAGAAAATGTTTCGGAGGTACTTCTATGTGTGGTAACAACAACAATCTGTGCAGCTGCATCGGCAACAACTGGTGGTGGATCGTGATTCTGCTGCTGCTGTTCTGCTGCTGCGGTAACGGCACCATGACCAACGACAACGGCTGCGGCTGCTGCTAAGTCCTGCGGGGCAGAGAAATCCTCTGCCCCGGTCAAACCATAATAACGCTGCCCGGGTGGAATACCACCCGGGCAAAAAGCTTCCCTCCCGGCAAACGCCGGGAGGGTTCTTGCATTTATATCCGCTTGAGGGGGCTGGACCCGTCCTGGGCCAGCAGCAGGTCGGTGATGATGTCGTTGCTGACCAGGTAGCCCTTGGGGGTCAGCACCCACCGACCGGTGTCGGTCTGGGTGGCGTGGAAGAATCGGCGGCGCTGTTCCAGCACGTCTTCCAGGGGAGCAAAGGGCAGCAGGAACATTTTCTCATACTCCTGAGCGTCAATGCCCACGTTGGTCCGCAGCCGGAGCATCAGGTATTCTCCCGCCCGCTCCCGCAGAGGGATTTCCTGAATGTCCTCCATAATGTCTCCGCCTTCCCGGATGCCGGCGATATAGGCCTGCAGGTCCCGTTTCAGGGTATAGCGCTTGCCGGCAAAGTCGGAGCTGGCGCTGGGGCCGAAGCCCAGGTATTCTCCGCCGGTCCAGTACTTCATATTGTGCTTGGACACCAGGCCCTTGCGGCAGAAATTGGAAATCTCGTACTGCCGGAAGCCCCGGCCCCGGAGGGTTTCCACCGCTGCCAGGTACATATCCGCCTGGGTTTCGTCATCGGGCAGATTCAGAATGTCCTTGCACTGAGCAAAGGGGGTGCCCTCTTCAATTTTCAGGGCGTAACAGCTGATATGCTCCGGGTTCAGCCGCAGCACATTGTCCAGCGTCTCCTGCCAGTCCTGCAAATCCTGTCCCGGCAGGCCGTACATCAGGTCAATGGAGATATTGCGGAAGCCTGCCTTGCGGATTTTGTGGTAAGCCGCCACAGCCTGGGCATAGGTGTGGGGACGGCCCAGCTTTTTCAGCATCTCATCGTCGTCGGACTGAACACCCAGGCTGACCCGGTTGAAGCCCTCCGCCCGGAGCCGGTGCAGCAGCCGGTCGGACACGGAATCCGGATTTGCTTCGAAGGTGATTTCGGCGTTGTTGTCCACGTCGAAGTTGCGGCGGATGGTGGTCATAATCACCGCCAGACCATCGGCGCCGAAGTAAGACGGGGTACCGCCGCCAAAGTAGACGGTATCCACCTTGTAATTGGGGGCCAGCTCTCCGGCCTCCTTGATGTGGTCGCACACTGCGTCCAGGTAGCCGTCAATGAGCTTGTCTTCCTTGGTGCAGGTGGAATAGAAGTCGCAGTACTGGCACTTGCTGCGGCAGAACGGCACATGAATATACAGTCCCAGGGGACGTTTGTTGGGGCGTTTGGTAAGAATTGGCATAGATTCCCTCCGACTTCACTTAATCTTCGTCCAGCTTCAGCACAGCCATAAAGGCTTCGGAGGGGACGGAGACGGTGCCGAAGGTACGCATCCGCTTTTTGCCCTCCTTCTGTTTTTCCAGCAGCTTCTTCTTCCGGGTGATATCGCCGCCGTAGCACTTGGCCAGCACGTCCTTGCGCAGGGCCTTGATGGTTTCCCGGGCGATGATCTTTCCGCCGATGGCGGCCTGGACGGGGATTTCAAACTGGGCACGGGGAATGTTCTCCTTCAGCTTTTCGCAGATTTTCCGGGCCCGGGGATAGGCATTGTCCGCAAAGAGGATGAAGCTCAATGCGTCCACAATGTCGCCGTTGAGCAAAATATCCAGCTTCACCAGCTTGCTGGGACGGTAGCCGATGAGCTCATAGTCAAGACTTCCGTAGCCTCTGGTGCGGGATTTCAGCGCATCGAAGAAATCGTAGATAATTTCATTCAGGGGCATTTCGTAGTGCAGCTCCACCCGGCTGGCGTCCAGGTAAACCATATCCTTGAATTCACCCCGGCGCTGCTGGCACAGGTCCATAATGTTGCCCACATATTCCTGGGGGGCAATCAGATTGACCTTGGCGTAAGGCTCCTCCGCCAGCTGAATTTCCATGGGGTCGGGGTAATCCAGGGGGGTGTAGACCATCATCACCTCTCCGTTGGTCTTGGTAACCCGATAGACAACGTTGGGAGCGGTGGTAATCAGATCCAGATTGTACTCCCGTTCCAGCCGCTCCTGGATGATCTCCATATGCAGCAGTCCCAAAAAGCCGCAGCGGAAGCCAAAGCCCAGGGCGATGGAGCTTTCCATTTCATAGCTCATGGAAGCGTCATTCAGCTTCAGCTTTTCCAGGGCATCCCGCAGGTCCTGGTACTTGGCGCCGTCGGCGGGGTAAACGCCGGAGAACACCATGGGCTGCACCGCCCGGTAGCCGGGCAGCGGCTCCGATGCGGGATTTTCCACCGTGGTGATGGTGTCGCCCACCTGGGTATCGGCAACGGTTTTGATGGAAGCGGTGATGTAGCCTACTTCACCGGCCCCCAGTTCATCCAGGGGACACAGGCCGGTGGGAGTCATGGTACCCACCTCCACCACTTTATAAACTGCGCCGGTGGCCATCATTTTAATATCCATGCCGGGCTTGACGGTACCCTGCTTGATCCGGGTGTAGACAATGACGCCCCGGTAGGAATCATACTGGCTGTCAAAAATCAATGCCTGCAGCGGCGCTTCCCGGTCGCCGGTGGGAGCGGGAACGTCTTTGACAATCATTTCCAGCACGCTGTGAATATTGATGCCGTTCTTGGCGGAGATTTCCGGGGCATCCTCGGCGGGGATGCCGATGATATCCTCCACCTCGGCCTTGACTTCCGCCGGACGGGCAGAGGGCAGGTCGATTTTGTTGATGACAGGCAGCACTTCCAGCCCTGCGTCAATGGCAAGGTAGGTATTGGCCAGGGTCTGGGCCTCCACGCCCTGGGAAGCGTCCACCACCAGCACCGCACCTTCACAGGCGGCCAAAGAACGGGACACTTCGTAGTTGAAGTCCACATGGCCCGGCGTGTCGATCAGGTTCAGGGCGTAGGTTTCTCCATCGTCGGCGGTGTAGTGCAGGGTAACGGCGGTTGCCTTGATGGTGATGCCCCGCTCCCGCTCCAGTTCCATGGAGTCCAGCAGCTGCTCCGCCCGAATCCGCTGGTCGATGGCGTTGCAGGATTCCAGCAGCCGGTCGGCCAGGGTGGACTTGCCGTGGTCAATGTGGGCAATGATAGAAAAATTGCGAATTTTGCTCAATTCGGTCATAGGGGTTGCTCCTCAACAATCAGAATCCCCTGAGCCGGAAAGGCCGGTCACAGGGCAAAATCTTGCATTTTCCCAATTATACCGAATTTTTCCCAAAAAGTAAACCGTATGTTTTGGAGAAATCCGGGGAAAGCTGTCTATGCAGCCGGGAAACTTTTACGAAAACCAGTAAATTTCAGAAAAAATTCTGCAAAATACCCTTGTCATTCCGAAAAAAATGGGGTATAGTTTAACGGCACGAGAATTTTTAGACTTTACATAGAAAAAAGAGGGGACGTTCCATGAGTACAACGAAGAAGACTCCCAAGGGAAATCTGGAAGATATCTACGCTGCCTTGCAGGCGCTGATCCTCCAGGGCAAGAAGGACGGCATGATCCGCGCCGCCGATTTGAACGCCCAGCTGGAAAAAATGCAGCTGACCCCTGAGAAAATTGAAGAGATTTACGACCGCTTTGAGGCCATGAACATTCAGATCATCACCGCTGACCTGGAACTGGATCTGGCTGACGACGACCTGGGTCTGGACCCCGACGGGGACATCGACCTGTCCGGCCTGGAAGAAGAGGATCTGGTAGACCCGGTGGATCTGGCCGCCGAGTACAGCCTGGACGACCCGGTGCGGATGTACCTGAAGGAAATCGGTCAGGTCAAGCTCCTGTCCGCCGATGAGGAAGTGGAGCTGGCCAAGCGGGTTGCCGAGGGCGATCAGTACGCCAAGAACAAGCTGACCGAGGCCAACCTGCGGCTGGTGGTTTCCATCGCCAAGAAGTACTCCGGACGGGGCCTGCACATTCTGGATCTGATTCAGGAAGGCAACACCGGCCTTATTCGGGCAGTAGACAAGTTTGACTGGACAAAGGGAAACAAATTCTCTACATATGCCACCTGGTGGATTCGGCAGGCCATTACCCGTGCCATCGCCGACCAGGCCCGGACCATCCGGGTGCCGGTGCATATGGTAGAAGTGATTAACAAGGCCACCCGCTGCAACCGCAAGCTGGTGCAGGAACTGGGCCGGGAACCGACTGTGGAAGAGATCGCCGCCGAGCTGAACCTGCCGGTGGAGAAGATCATCGAGGCCAACCGCACCGCCGCCGATACCCTGAGCCTGGACACCCCGGTGGGTGATGAAGAAGATACCTCCATCGGCTCCTTCGTGGAGGACGAGCGCACCCCCGGCCCCGCCGACGCCACCTCCAATGCCCTGCTGGCAGAAGCCCTGAAGGAAATCCTGGGCACCCTGACCGAGCGGGAAGCGGACGTGCTGCGGATGCGTTTCGGCATGTACGACGGCCGCACCCACACCCTGGAAGAGGTGGGCCAGATCTTCGGCGTTACCCGTGAGCGTATCCGCCAGATCGAGAACAAGGCCATCCGCAAACTGCGCCACCCCAGCCGTGCCAAGAAGATCCGGGACTTCTACTGCTGATTCTCCCAAGAACAAACATCCCAGCCGGCGTGCCGCACGCCGGCTGGGATTTCTTATTCTGAGCACAAAAAACCTTTTCCGTGGGATTTTGGTCCGTTTTTCCTTTGGCGACAAATTGTGACAGGTTGTGACAGCTTCCTTGTGCTATCCTATAGGCAGCTCGTACAGATGCAAACTGAACTACTATAGGAGAACCACTATGAAAGACAAGGAAAAACTGCAGCAGATCCGGGACATTCTGGGTCTTGCGAATCTGGACGATTTTACCATTCTGCGTTGGCACTCTCCGGCAAAGGCTCTGCCCGGAGAAGCCGGATATGTCATCATCAAAGAGCTGTTTCCCGACGAGGGGGTCATCTGCTGTGAAGCGGCCTACGAAAACGGCCGGTTCAGCTACATCTCCTCCAACGCCGAAATCCCCATAGAGCGGATTCTGGGCTGGACCTACGCTCCCTACGACGGCCGCACCGACTCCCTGGGCAGACTTCGTGCATAAGAAACCATCCATAAAACCAAATCCCGGCCTTTGCGTGTCAAAGGCCGGGACATCTTTTTTATGTCAGGTTGGTGCTTTCAAAGAAGGTCAGGGTTGCGGTGACGGAAACGGTGCCGGCCATAATGTCGTCGGTATCGTTATTGCTGACAAAGGCCAGACTGTTTTCCAGGCAGCGCCACTGGCCGGTTGCCAAGTCCTTGGCAATTTTCTTGGCGGAAGCGTAGTCAGCGCAGGTGTATTGCAGGCTGACCTTCCGGCGGACGGTGCCGTCTTCTTCAATCTTGGGATCCTCAAAGTTCAAAGAGTACTCCTGGCTGGCAGACAGGATGCCGTTGAGCTGGCTCATGACCACCTTGGCATTGTCGTAGGGGGCAATCTCGGTGATGGTATCCGCGGGACGGGAGAAAATCTCGTCCAGCTCCGCCTGCATGGCGTCCATGGAGTTCATCTTGGCCATCAGGGTCTGCAGCTGGGTGTCCAGCTCACTTTGCTGGGAGGCCACACTGGCCAGATCGTTCTGCAGCGGCTGATAGAACATGGTGTAGTAGCCCACACCGATCAGCAGCACCACCAGAAACAGCAGCATGACCTGCTCCCGGAGAGAAAGCGCACGATTTTTCATTCCTCAGTGACCTCCTTTTCCAGAATAATGGTCATAAACACCTGAGCCTGCAGGCTTTCGTCGTCGGCCTGGGCGGTGTAGACGCTTACCTTGCTGACCAGAGGCGTGCTCTCCAGCCGGTTGACCAGCTTACTGGTTTCCTCCAGGGTAATGCCGCTGATGTTCAGGGTCAGCACATTGTTATTGATGGCAAAATCCTTCACCGTGGAAACGGGATCGATTTTGGATTCCAGAATGGACAGCACATCCATCCGGTCCACCAGGGAGGCTTCCTCCTCGGTCATCCAGCCGTAGCTGTAGCGGCCGTACTGGGCAGCCAGTTCATCATAGCCTGCCATTTTCTCGGTAATCTGGGCCAGCTGCATCTGCTTTTCCGCCAGGGCAGCGTAGGCCTGGGTGCGCTTGGCGTTCTGGTCCAGAATGGCCACTTTGCCGAAAATTGCCAGCGCCAGCACTGCCACCACCGCAAATGCCGCCATCCGTCCGGGATGGAAGGGGGTCTGGTGATAGACCAGGTTCATGGTCTTTTTGGTGGGCATGGCCGGGGCTTTCTGGAAAGGATTGGTTATCTGGGGGTTTTTGGTTTTCGTCGGTGCCATGTATCTTCCCTCTTTCTTACCGCTGGGAGGCCGCAGCAGCAGCCAGCGCGCAGCGCAGTGTAACCGGTTCCATCTCCTCTTCGCTGTCCGGAATCAGACGGTCGATGTGGTGCAGAACCATGTGGGTATTTTTCAGTACCGCCATACGCAGCGGCTCCAGAATGGCGGTGCCGCCGCAGTAGTAGATGTCCTGAAGATTGTTCTCCCGGTTTTCGTAGGCGTAGAAGTTCAGGGCCTTGAGCACCTCCACCGCCAGGGCGTTGTAGGCGTTGACGCAGCAGTCCAGACCCAGCACGCCGTTCATGTTGTTTTCCTTGTAAGTACGGGCGGTGCGGGGGTCAATCTTCAGCTCGGCGGCGATGGTCTCGTCCAGGAGCTGGCCGCCCATTTCGATTTCCTTGCCCATCATAAACTTGCCGTTTGCGTAGATGTAGACGAAGGTGGAGCTGTAGCCGATGTCCAGGATGCACAGTTCCTTGGGGGCATTTTTTGCCTGACGCACCAGATTCAGCCAGGCCATCTCTGCGGGAACGGCGATTTTCAGGGTCAGACCGGCCTTGCGGAAGATGGTATGCCAGCTTTCCAGCAGCTCTTTTCTGGCGGCTGCGGCGAACAGCTCCAGCTGATCGGCCTGACCGTCGCCAGTCTTTTTGGTGTCCATCACGGCGTAGTCGTAGTGATATTTTGCCCCGTCCTGCCCTACAAAGTCCCGGAATTCAAAGGGCAGATTCAGCTCCAGCTGCTGCTGGCTCATCATGGGCATGCTCACCCGATGGGCCAGAACCGTCCGGGGGGAGAGCACCAGCGCCGCGTTTCCTCCGGGCATGCGGTAATGCTTGCGCATTTCTTTGAGAAAATTTGCCATGGCGTCGGGGGATGTGACCCGTCCTTCCCGCACCAGGTTTTCCGGCAGCTGCTGGATTGCCATTTGCTTGACCTGGCCGTTGCTGAGCAAGACCATTTTCACCGTGTCGCTGCCTACTTCAATACCGATCATCTTTCCTGCCATTTCAGAACCTCCCTGCCGCCGGGCGGCAATGTGTTGAAAATATATGCACACCCCCGGCAGGCCGGAGGTGGTGCTTCGGAACCGGGGCCGCTCAGAACAGCCCCAGATACCAGCTGCAAATTTCCTGACCGAACAGCAGCGTCAGCCAGGCGGCGCCGGCGATTGCCGGGCCGAAGGGAAAGGCTACCCCCCGTTTTGTGCCGCAGGCCAGCGCCACCGCAATGCCCAGCACACAGGCGAGCATCACCATCAGCAGCCAGTTCATCAGGGGGAAGAACAGCCCCAGCATTGCCAGGAGCTTGATATCGCCGCCGCCCATGCTGGGCTTGCCCAGCACCTTGTCCAGCAGCATCACCAGAAGCAGAATCACCGCCCCCAGGGCCGCACCCCGAACCAGGCAGATGCCGGTCTGGGTCAGTCCTTCCTGCCAGGCGCACAGTCCCAGCCGCACCAGGGCGGGAATCAGCAGAAAGCGGTGGGGAATCAGCTGCACATCCAGGTCAACGATGGACAGGCAGAACAGGCAGCTGCACAGCACCAGATTCTGGGCAAGTTCCAGGGTGATGCCAAAGCGCAGCAGCAAACTCACGTACACCACTGCCAGGGTCAGCTCCGACGCCGGGTAGCGCCAGGAAATGGGGGCGCCGCAGTGCCGGCAGCGGCCCTTCTGCAAAAGCCAGCTGACCAGGGGAATCAGCTCCCCGGGGCCAAGGGTGTGACCGCAGGCAGCGCAGCGGCTGCGGCCGGAGCCCCAGCCTTCCTCCCTGGCAATCCGCCAGGAAAGACAGTGCAGGGCGCTGCCCATCACCAGACCCAGCAGGGCCGTGAGTACCATCAGATAGCCCGCCCAGAAGGGGGGCAGCGGGGACAAAGCCATAGGAAAAGCTCCTTTTTCTCTCTAGGGGAAATGGGGGATACACAGCCGGGTCTGCCAAATTAGCCAGGCCCGGCTGTGTACCTCCCGTTCACCCCGGCCCATTGGGCCGGGGTACGGGTGGAACAGGATTCAGGTGCGTTCCCGAACCGCAACCCATGGTTCGGGAGTGAGTGGGGGATAGTGATTAGCCTTCAGAAGAAGGAGTGGTCTCACCAGCTGCAGCATCAGCAAAGTTGGCAATATACTGGCCATCAAAAGACAGCTTGACTTCACCATTGACATACTCGACAACCATCGGTGTATCAGCAGCAACTTCGGGATCAGTGGTCGCCTTAGCAGTAGGTACCTCAGGGGCGGTTCCGCCACCAGTAGGAGTCTTAACACAACTCTGCACAGTAGTAGTGCCTCCTGCTGCTGCAGCTTTGATTGCAGCAAGGTCATACTTAGCTTCATCGTTTGTCAGCAAAGCAGTAGTGATTTCAGCCTTGACAGAACGCAGGTTGGCAGCGTTGGTGGCGCAGGCAGCCTTGTTGGTGGAGTTGCCCACAACGGGGATAACGATGGCAACCAAGACAGCAATGATGGCGATAACAACCAGCATTTCGATCAGGGTGAAGCCCTTTTTATTGCGCAGGGCGTTCATTTTCTCAGTCATGATGTTTACACCTCTCATAAAATTTTAAGTAAAGTTTGCCGCCCGCAGGCAGCTATCGCTTCCGCCGTGGGTTGCATCGGCGGGAAAAGCCAAATCAGGATTCGGGAACATAGTTTCCTTCTGCTCCGGCAGCGAAGTCCTCCACCTTTAACCCATTGAAAGTGCAGTAAAATTCAAAGGGGTTGGGAGTGAACTCGATTCTCATTTCCTTTCCGGCAGGACAATCCGGAGAGGAGGTTTTCTTGGCAGTGGGCAGTGCTTTCACAGCATGCGTTTCAATGTAGCCATTCGATAACACGGTAAATGTATAGCTGGTTTCGTCATTGCGCTGGTAGGCCATGGTAACCTCTGACTGAATCGCCCGCAAATTAGCAGCATTAGTCACACAAGCTGCCTGGTTGGCATAACTGGACACAATGGGAACAACCATCGACACCAGCACCGCAATCACGGCAATCACCACCAGCATTTCCATTAGGGTAAAGCCCTTCCGGGTACGTTGATTCTGATTCACGGTTTTCGTCCTCTTCTTAGTACATGCTGAACAGGGGCAGGTACACCGACAGCAGGATAAACACAACCATGGCCGCCAGAACGATGACGATACAGGGTTCCAGAATGCTCAGGGCACGCTGGACGGCGGTGTTTACTTCCCCGGTGTAGTAGTCGCTGACCACGTTCAGGGTATCTTCCAGGCTGCCGGTTTCCTCGCCTACGGCGGTCATTTCCAGCAGCAGGGGAGGCAGCCACTGGCTCTCCCGCAGACAGTCGCCCAGCCGGCGGCCGGTGATGACGCCCTCGGCTGCGGCCTGGATGTCATGGGAAATCAGATAATTGGTTGCCACATTGCCGGTAATCTTGGCAGACTCCACAATGGGCAGGCCGCTGGCCAGCATGGTGGACATGGTGCTGGCAAACTGGCTGGCGGCGCTCATCTGATTGACCAGGCCGATGCCCGGGAAGGTCAGGGCAATCCGGGCAAAGAGCTTCCGGCCGGATTCGGTTTTGCTGTAGAGCTTACCCGCCAGAGCGATGGCCGCCACAATGGCAATCAGCAGCAAATAATACTTGGTCATAAAGTGGGACATGGCAATCAGCGCCTGGGTCACCCCGGGCAGCTCCTGTCCCATGCTGGCAAAGCTGCTTTCAAACACCGGCACAGCCTTAATCATAATCACGGCGATAACCACCACCGCCACCACAATCAGCATGATGGGGTAGACCATGGCGCTGCCGACCTTGCTGCGCACGGCGTGGGCGTTCTCGTAATAGGTCTTCAGCCGGGAGAAGCTGTCGTCCAGCTTACCGCTGGCTTCGCCGGCCCGGATGGTCTCAATGAAGGTATTGGGCAGGGTCTTGCCCCGGGTGGCCAGACTGTCCGCCAGACCGTGACCGGCCTGCACGTCCCCGGCTACCTGCTCCAGGATTCTCTTCAGGGTCTTGTTCTGCTCGTTTTCCGCAACCAGATTCAGGCTGCGCACCAGAGGAAGGCCGGCTTTCAGCTCAATGGCCAGCTGGCTGCACAGCAGGCTCAGCTCTTTTTCCTTGATCTTGCCGCCGCCCAGCAGTTCGCCGATGTCGGCATTGAGCACGCCGGAAATGCCGGAGGCCTTCTCCGGCTGAACCGACAGCACCACATGACAGCTGCTGCGGGCACGGGCCACCGCTTCCTGCTCGTCAAAGGCATCAATCACGCCTTCAACGGGGCTGCCGTTGGCGGAAAGGCCCCGATAACGATAGGTAATCATAGGTTATTCACCCTTTCTTCTGTGTAAAGTCCATCAGAACATGGTGGCTTTGCGCACATAGGCCGGATCGTGGGCGGCCTGAATGGCGGTTTCGCTGGTGATCTGATGCTGCTTGTAAAGGCTGATGAGAGAATTGTCCATCAGCACGCAGCCTTCGGCGGCGCTGGTGGCAATGACGTTGGTGATCTGGGGGGTCTTGCCCTCCCGGATCAGATTGCGCACGGCACTGTTGACCATCAGCACTTCGCAGGCCTTGGCCCGGCCCCGGCCGGACATGTGGGGCAGCAGCTGCTGACACAGCACAGCCTGCAGCGTCATACTCAGCTGCAGGCGAATCTGGGCCTGCTGATCCGCCGGGAACACGTCCACAATTCGGTTCACCGCATCGGCGGCGCTGTTGGTATGCAGCGTGGCAAACACCAGATGGCCCGTCTCCGCCGCCAGAAGGGCGGTGGAAATGGTGGAAAGGTGCCGCATTTCGCCGATGAGGATGACGTCCGGGTCCTCCCGGAGGATGGCTTTCAGGCCGTCCTCATAGCAGCGGGTATCCTGCCCCACCTCCCGCTGGTTGATGACGCATTTGTCCGGGTGGTAGATGTACTCGATGGGGTCTTCCAGGGTGATGATGTGCTTTTGCTGGGTGTGGTTGATCTGGTCGAGAATACAGGCCAGGGTCGTGGACTTGCCGCTGCCGGTTTCGCCGGTGACCAGCACAATGCCCTGGTTGAAGTTGGCAAATCTCTGCACCGCAGGGGGCAGATCCAGCTCGGCAAAGGTGGGAATGTGGTCGTTGAGCAGACGAATGGCGGCGGAAACGCAGCCCTGCTGGCGGAACAGATTCACACGGCAGCGGATGCCGCCGGGGAAGCTGGTGGCCAGGTCCTGCTCGCCGATCACAGCAATTTCGTCATAGGAGTTGGACAGCATGCGGGCGTAGGCTTCGCACTCGGCCTCGGTCAGGGGACGGTCATTGAGGTTAATCAGCTTTCCGTCCACCCGCAGCCGGATGGGAATGCCGCACACCAGGTGAATATCGCTGGCACGGCAGCGGGATGCGTACTCGATGATATACGGTAAATCCAGAAAATCCTTCACGTTGGAGCTAGTCCTTTCCTTGTTTTTGTCAGAAAACGGCGGTTACATGTCCGTGGAGTTGACGGTGCGGTAGGCTTCTTCCACCGTGGTCACGCCCTGCTGAACCAGCCGGACGCAGTCGGCAAGCAGGGGCTGGAAATCCCCGGATTCAATGACCCGCATCAGCTCACTGTGGGGTACATTGTCGGCGATGGCCCGTTTGATATCGGCGCTGAGCACCAGAATTTCAAATACGGCGGTACGGCCCCGGTAGCCGGTATTGAAGCAGGAGGGACAGCCCCGGCCCCGGTAGAATTTCACACCCGGGCGCACCGGCAGGTGCAGCATCTCCAGCTCCTCGGCGGTAGCGGTATACTCCTGGCGGCAGTCGGGGCAGATCCGGCGGACAAGCCGCTGGCTGATGATGCCCTTCAGCGCCGTTGCCACCAGATAGGGCTCCACGCCGATATCCAGCAGACGATCCAGGGTGCTGGGTGCGTCGTTGGTATGCAGGGTCGAGAGCACCAGGTGGCCGGTGATGGCGGCGCGCATGGCAATCTGGGCAGTTTCGCCGTCACGAATCTCACCCACGGCAATGATGTCCGGGTCCTGACGCAGAATGCTGCGCAGACCGCTGGCAAAGGTCATGCCCGTTTTCTCGTTGATCTGGACCTGATTGACGCCGTCCAGGTTGTATTCCACCGGGTCTTCCAGAGTCACCAGGTTCACCAAGTCGGTATTGAGCTGGCCGATCATGGTGTACATACTGCTGGATTTACCGCTGCCGGTGGGTCCGACGATGAGGATCACGCCGTTGCTGTTTTCCAGCAGGGCGTTGAATTTTTCCAGGTTGCGGCCGCTCAGGCCGATGCCCTTGGTGTTGAGCAGGGCATTGCTCTTGTTCAGCAGACGGATAACCACCTTTTCACCGTAAACGGTGGGCAGGGTGGAAATACGCAGGTCGATATCCTTTTCTCCCATGCGGATATTGCTGCGGCCGTCCAGGGGAATCTTGTGCTCGGCGATGTTCATGTTGCCCATGACCTTGATACGGGCAATCACCGCCGACTGGGTGGCGCGGGGAACGGTAAAGGCACGGCGCAGAACGCCGTCAATACGCATACGCACCACCATTTCGTGTTCCCGGGGTTCCAGGTGAATATCGCTGGCGCCCTGGTTCACGGCGTATTCCAGAATGCTGTTGACCAGTCGGATGGTAGGCGCCGCATTTTCGTTGTCGGCACCGATGACATTGGCCGCAACGGCGCTCTGCACGTCGGTATCGGATTCACTTTTCAGCTCCTGCAGGGCTTTCTGGGCATCTTCGTCGCCGTACAGATTGTTCAGCGCCCGGTCGATGCCATCCGGCGTAGAGATCATGGGAACCACCCGGCGGCGGGTAGCGGCTTTGACAGCCTCAATGGCCACAAAGTTCAGCGGATCCTCCATGGCCAGGTGCAGCACGGCGCTGTCCACGCTGACGGGAATCACCCGGTATTTCTTTGCCAGAGACCGAGGCAGAACCCGGGCCAGCTCCGCTCCGGGAGGATCGGCAATCAGGTCAACGAAATCCACGCCCAGCTGGCGCACCAGGGTGTTGTACAGGTGCTGGGGTTTGATATATCCTCTGCTTGCCAGAATCTCACCCAGCTTGCGGCCGTCCTTTTTCTGTTCTTCCAGTGCGGCGGTCAGCTGCTGTTCGGTAATCAGACCGACGGATACCAGCATATCGCCCAAACGTTTATAAGCCATGCGTGCCTGTTTCCTACCTTTCTGCAAATAAATTCGGGTTTATCCCGTGACGCAGAAACTGCGCACATAAAATCGAAATCACAAGATGATATTTAATAACTTTTGGTGTGTTTCAAAACCATCTTATAATATTTCATATCATTACTATAGACGAAAATAGTATACTCTCCGCCGAGACAAATCGCAAGCACGAAAACATAAAAAATTTTCAACTGTTAATTTTTTGTTAATATTGCTGAAAAACTTTCGTGCACACCCGGAAATATTATATCGTTTTCATATGAACCTTCTATTGAATGCAGGAAATACATATGATAATATATATAACAATTATAGATAAAAAGAATACTATTCATCTTTAATATGGTATCCTGATGTAAAAAATCAACAGGATATTAGAGAAAGGAAACGTTGAAATTATGTGGGAAAAACAGCACACGGATCACAAAAAGGGCTTCACCCTGATAGAAGTCCTGGGTGTTGTGGCAATCATCGTTGTGGCACTGGCCATTGCGATTCCCAGCATCATCGGCATTGCCAACAGCCTGAAGTTCAAGCGCATGAATGAATATGCCAAAACCGTATTCATGGCCGCCCAGAACAACCTGATCGAGATGCGCAGCTTCGGCAAGCTGGAGCAGCTGCTGCCGGACGAGGACGGCAATTTGCCCAACGGCGCCCGGATGGTTATGGCTACGGACAATGCCGGCTTTCCTGCGGAAGACTGGTCTGCCCAGTACTGCTACACCACAGGAGAAGATGCCTTCGACCTGGTGCTGCCTGTGGGCAGCGTGGAGCAGGTTCTGCGGGATCAGAAAATCCTGATTGAGTACAACCCCTATACCGGCAATGTCTACTCTGTTTTCTACAGCGAAGGGGATCAGGAGCTGAGCTATGAGACCGTCACCCGTGACGATGCCCTGCGAAAAAAACAGATGCTCGGCTACTACCAGGGCAGCGGCCTGTCCGGTGAAGCTCTGGACATGAATCCCACGGTACATACCGCTGAGGTGGATGTAAACGGACAGGAGAGCATCCTCAATGTCAGTGTCCCCATTCCCGACGAGTACCTGTCCAATCCCATGGTGTTCCTCAACAGCATGCGGGTAAGTGCCACCGTCAAGGGCGAGCAGTCTGAAGGCATGTTCACCATCGATCCGTCGGAATTTTCCACAGTTTTGAAAACCGGCAACACGGCGGTGGCCTCCTTCTGCCTGGACAGCCTGAACGATCAGGCCAGCTTCGCAAGTCTGGCCCAGAACAATCCCCATAATCCTGACAATCCTGAGCCCCGGACGCTGACGGAAATCGTGCGTACCGACCCAGAAGAATTTGTGATTCTTCCCGGCGATAATCTGAAAATCACGGTAGAGATCGAATTTGAGGGTCTGGCGCTGACCTATGACCCCATTTCCGTAGAAGGCGTCAACAGTCTGTTCAGCTCCATGACCACCATCACCCAGAACGGACAGGAAAAGTACTGCCTGTACCTGACCAATGGCCGGCACCTGCAGAACCTGAACGCCCTGCATCCAGAAATCGCCAAAAAGGTAGCCCAGGTGTACTTTGCCGACGATATCTACTGGAATGAGACAGTAGCGTACTATGACGACAAATATGGCGACTATGACAGCAACGATGGTTTTGAAGAAGCCCCTGCCCGGGCACTTCCCTACTTTGTGCCCATTGCCAACAAGCACCTGTTTGGCGTAGCACATTTTGAAATGCGAGAAGACATCTTCTCCTTCATCACAGATATTCAAACCCCCGTTTTAACGGACAGTGACGAAACCAAACACGCCACCATCCAAGGCGGCGGCAATGGGGTGTACTACCTGAACATTGACGCCACCCAGTACAATATCGGCAAAGCCTACTATGCCGGCAGTGCAGATTTTGGTCTGGATCGGTTCACCGGACTGTTTGCCTATCTGGATACAGACGTTTATGGTCTGAGCGTGGTCAATCCCCGGGTCACCGGCGCCGGATTCCAGGGGGAAAACAACCCGGCAGTAGGCGCTCTGGCCGGCGCCTGCGGTCACCAGACCTATTTCTACGAATGCAGCACCTACATCGATACCGATGACAAGTACTTCAACTGGGGCCAGATGGGTTCCTATCGGGTCAGCGGTTACGGCGCTGTAGGCGGCCTGGTGGGTTACGCCAAGTCTCACAACACCATCCAGGGTGTGCTTCAGAACAACAAGCGGTATCTGGCCTTCTCCAACTGCTTCGCTGCCGTACCGGTTTCCGGCGTCATGCGTGAAAGCTGGGGCGCAGACTACGGCTACAGCAACGGTGTGGGCGGTCTGCTGGGCTGCTCCATCATCACCAACTTCTACAATTGCTACGCCAGCGGCGACGTGGAAGGCTACTATGGCTACAGCTCCGGCAGCGCCAAGCACGCCAGAGGCGTGGGCGGCTTCGTGGGCACCAGCCACGGAACCAAGTATACCAACTGCTTCTCCACCGGCAATGTCAACGGTTACCTGTCACAGAGCCTGTTCGGCGGCAGCTTTACCGGCGGCTTTGTGGGCGTTGCCCGAATTGATGAAAGTTTTACATACAAGAGCACTACCATCAAGCAGAACACGGTATTCACCAGCTGCTACTCCGCCGGTGTCTCTTCCCAGAATGGGCAAGAACAGGAGACATTCTGCGGCTATCGTACCTGGCTGAGCAATGCTCTGGATTCTCTGTGGGATATTATTCAGGGAGGAATTACCGGAGAATTGTCCCGCACTGTGGATTACTACCTGACCTACAAAGTAATCCGCAGAGAGCCGATCAATACCACCGCCGGAGAGTATAATTACCTGTTCAAAGACAGCTATTACCTGAATCTGGACGACAACGCAGATCAGAAAAACAGCAACGACTGTGCGGAAGTGGTAACCTTTGACGCATTGGCAAATCTGCCCGCTTATCAGGCAGATCGGGCAAATGACCTCTACCCAAAGGCGTGGGAAGACTGGGGCGTCTGGATTTTCAGTCTGGAACTGTCCCGTCCGGATGACGGAGCCATACTGGATAAATTCTTAACCGGTTTCAGCAGCACAGCCTGGGAGCAGGCAGATACGATTCCTGATGAACCGGGACTGGAAAACGCAGACGCCATCCGAGCTGCAACCCATTCCTACTCTCCGACAAGTGGGGCCGGTGCGGTCTATCCCTTCAGCAAACTGAAGAATATGGACTACTACGGCGAATGGCCGGCCTATCCGCTGAATACCGGTCTTGCCTACTATGAAGTTTATGACGGTGACGAGTGGGGCTTCTATCTGAACAGCAACAGAACTTCCACGCTGAAAGATAATAAGATTGTTCGCTCCGATGGCTATGCACTGCTGAGCCAGAGTGACACCACAATCACTGTCCATATCAAGGGACAGACCTACGATATTGAAGCGGTAGAAGGCAAATTCGTCACCATGGACAACGTGGCGTATTACATCTATCCGCTGCCCTGGGATGCCATCAACGCAGATCTTCCCAACAGCGGCACTGCGGCAGATCAGTTCTACCTGGAACTGAAGGCCACTGTGGAAAACAAGACCTACACCATGTACTTCAATCCCCGGTTTGCGCTGACCCAGATCAACCCGGTCAACAGCGGCAGCAGCAACCAGGCAATGTCGGCAGTCAAACCCACTGAGCTTCCGGGAATCATCTCCGTGCGGACCTGGCGGCAGCTGTGTGCCTTGGGTCAGAACAGCCAGTACTGGGGCAAGGACTACCACTATCAGCAGCAGCTGGATATTAACAGTGCAACTTACACCGCTTCCACATACTACCAGGAGGACACCTCCTCCGCACTGACCCTGCAGCCCATCGGCAGCGAGGATGTCCCCTTCCAGGGCAGCTACAGCGGCGCAGGCAGCGACCGCAGCTTCTCTCTGACCGGCTTTGGCCTGACCGATTTGAGCAAGGGCACCGGCCTGTTCGGGGTCATCGGCCAGTCCGGCAGCATCTCCTATCTGAATCTGCTGAATCCGCTTGAAACCATCGACTACTCTGCAGCCGAAGGTCTTTCCGCCAGCGGTGTGCTGGCAAGGGAGAACCACGGTACTGTGGAAAACATCCAGATGACTCTGGGCAATGTATCCGTCACGGCTAAGGACTATGCCGGCGCAGCTGTGGGTCTGAATACCGGTACCATCAAAGACTGCACCCTGACGGCAAACAGCGTCACCGTGCTGGCGAAGGAGGCCGGCGGCTTCCTGGGCGGCAGCATTCAGCCGGATAGCCAGGGAACCGAGGAAGAGGAAGATTCCAGGACCGTTTCCGTCAACGGCTGCACCGTGCAGCTGCTTACCTCCCTTACCTATATGCCCGGCAGCACCGCCGCAGGCGGCTTTGCCGGCACCCTGGAAGGGGATGTGCGGAACCTGAGCCTGACCTGTCCCCAGATTGCACTCCCCGCCACCCAGGACAGCAGCACACCGGAACCTGCCCAGCGCCTTGGCGGTCTGGCAGGACAGATGAAGAATGTCACCGCCAAGAATCTGACCGTGAATATCCAGACCTCCCTGGCAGGTGGGCAGGATACCGCCGGTCTGGCAGCCCTGGCGGAATTGAGTGAATTCACCGACTGCACCCTGCGTCTGAGCCAGGTTTCCGGCAGCGGCAATACCGCCGGTGTATTTGCCCAGGCAAAGGAGATTTCCGCCGCCAATATCCAGACCGATGTCAATCAGGTGACCTCCTCCGGCGATGCGGCAGGCTTTGCGGTGTCCCTCAGCGGCACCGTGGAAAACTGCCCCCTGCGCCTGACCGGAGTCAATGCCTGGATTTCCGGTAAGAACGCAGCCGGATTCGTGCTGACCCAGACCGGTACCGGCAGCAGCATCAGCGCCTCCAGCTTCTCCGGCAGCGGCAGCGTATCTGCTATGGAGAGTGGTCAGGCCGCCGGATTTGCCGGCAGCGCTCAGGGCAGCCTGATTGATTGTATGGTTACCCCGGTATCCTCCAACGGCGGCAGCTACAGCGGCAGCAGCAACGCAAATCTTACCATCTCGGCCACCGCCGATGCAGCCGGCTTTGTCAACACCTTGACCGGTGTTGCGGAAAAGTGCGTGGCCCTGGGCAGCGTAACCGGCTCCAATGCCGCAGGCTTTGTCAATGTAAATAACGGCAGCATTTCCCGCTGCACCGCCAACACAACCCTTTCCGGCGCCAAATCCAGCGGCTTTGTATCTGAGAACCAAAAGCAGATTGAAAACTGCTACGCCTGGTATTTTATGGTCGCCGCCAGCGACGACACCACGCCTGCAACCTTCGGCTTTGCCGCAGACAACAGCGGCAGCATTACCGGCGCCTACGCCGCATCGGTAGACAAGGACAGCAACGCCGAAACCCTGTTTGCACCGTCTGCCGGCAGCTACTCCGGATGCTTCGGCCTGGCCGCCATGCTCTCGGGGGATATCCCCACGGCTCCCACCGGCGTACGGCACATCACCCTGGAAGAGATGGCTGACCTGGAAATCACCGAACTGAACAGCTACGGCTGGCTCCAGCCCAACACCAACGCTGTCTATCCCTACACTTCCACATTGGGACAGTATCCCTATCCCATGCTTCTGGAGATGCCCCAGTACGGTGACTGGCAGGGCGTGCCGGATTACCCCTTCGGCGTTGCCTACTACGAGGTAATCGGCGAAGAGACCTACTGGAACTATGTGGAGCTGTCCGACCCCCAGCAGACCATTGTAACAGCAACCTGGCCGAATGAAATTCCAAGCACCCCTGAAGGCACCATTGCAGAAAGCGGCTACGCCATCTTTGCCCGCAGACCGCGGCAGATTTCCTCCATTACGGCAGGAGATGTGCCCATGTATATGGACGAGCTGGAGAAGATGGAACCCTATGTGGCAGACGGCGTGCAATACACTGTCTACAAGATTGCATCTACCGTAATACCGACGGATTCCCAGTATCCCTGTGTGGATGCATCTGCTTCTGCCAACCCCATTACCATCACCGTCACCGGTAACACCGGCGCTTCCGCCACCATCACCCCCTATTTTGCCAACGCCATCCAGAAGCCTGAAGAGGCAGCGCAGCCCTTCCAGGTGCGCAGCGCCCAGCAGCTGCAGAATATCCGGCTGTATCCCGACGGGGACTACGTCATCGGCTGCAATGTGGATTTGACAGGCTTCTCCTTCCAGCCCATCACCTCCTTCAGCGGCACCATTACAGCAGAGGGAGTAAAAATCTCCAGCTACACCGGCCCCAGCGGCCTGTTCGGCAGCCTGACAGGTGCCGCACTGAACGGCGTGGTACTGGAAGATGCCAAGGTGACCGTATCTCAGACCACTGTGGATGCGGTGGGCGTACTGGCTGACAGTGCGGACGCCGCCAGCGTACTGACCGGCTGTCAGCTGCTTTCCCCCGTTCTGACACTGGATACCGGTGCCCAGAGTTCCGGACTGGTGATCGGCCAAAACAGCGCTTCTTTGAATTCCTGCGCAGTAGAAAACGGCACTCTCACCATCGGCGCAAATGCTTCCTGCACTGCGGTAGGCGGCCTGGTGGGCAGCACAACCGGCGGCAGCCTGTCCGGCTGCTCCGTAACCGGTACCACCGTCAATGCAAACGCAGCCTGCACCGCAGTGGGCGGCCTGGTGGGCAGCACAACCGGCGGCAGTTTCAACACCTGTTCTGTAACCGGTACTATCCAGGCATCGGGCTTGGCAAATACTTCCTATGCCGGCGGCTTCCTGGGACAGGAAGCAAAATCCGATGCTCAGGCCAGCAGTTACACCGATTGCAGCGCAGCTGTGGAAATGACCGTGGGCGGCGCCAAGGCCGGTAAGTTTGTGGGTTATGTGTATAACGGACAATTTACCCGCTGCTCCGCCACAAACGCCAATGAAACCATGCAATTCCTGGCGGAGATTTACCGCGGAGACTCCAGTGCCTGGAACCCGGCAGAGTCCGGCAGTCTGTTCTCCAGCACTGAGGAGATACCGCAGGAACCCATTGACCGCAATGAAGACGGGACATATACCGGCCTTACCGAAGTAAAGGACTCGGTTTCCTTCACCCCCCGGGAGGCTTTCCTTGCCGCTCTGGACAGCTGTACCTTTGTAAGTCCCAAGACCGAAGAAGGCCAGACGGAGCCCAGTTATCTGAAATACCAGCAGGTCATTGGGGAAACGCCGGATGCAACCAAGTACTATTCCCTGGCAGAGGGAACGGTGCTGCGCGATGTTGCAGGCCCTGTTACAGATGTCTCCGACGGTGAATATATGATTGTTCACACCGTAGCTGGAGAAGGCAATACCAAAACCTATTTCGCTTTGGCCGCAGATGAAACTGGGGCAAGCGCAGTTTCTTTTGACCCCAAAAATATTTCCAAGGACAGCATTGCGAATGTGCTTTGGCACATACAAAACAAAGCTGAATGGTGGGACTATAGAACAGGTTACGACATTTATCGAGGCAAAGATGGCTCCAACGTCTATCTCGCCACCGACGGAGCAACCGTGAGTGCTCAAAGCAGTGCTGGAGACAACTGGTGGCGTATCGAAGGTAACGGCAGCTTTAACCTGAATTACGGATACTACTTTTTAGGTAGATGGTACTCCACAGGCTACATCTCCTTCGGAGAAAGCGGCTTCACCGGCAGCAGCAGCCCTGCTTCTCTGGAACTGTATCAGATAACCCGCATAGATGTATGGCAGGGTACCTTCACCCGGGTGGCGCAGGATTACAGCTGCTTCAGCCAGCCCATGGGAATGACACAGGAGACAGTACAGGAAGCAGCACTAGAGACAACACAGGCAGCAACTCAGGAAGTACCACAGGAAGTACCACAGGAAGCAACGCAGGCAACAGCACAAGAAACGACACAGGAGGCAGCACAGGAGGTTACTTATGAAACAGAAACAACAACGGCGCCTGCGCAGTAAGGCAGGCTCCAGCCTCCTGCTGGCGCTGGCCTTCTTCCTGCTGTGTTCCTTTGTGGGCAGCACGGTTCTGGCTGCTGCTGCGGGAAACGCAGGCCGTATGGCCGGCCTGCGGCAGCAGCGGCAGGACTACTTCTCCCAGCGCAGCGCCGCCGCTGTGCTGGAAGGGCAGCTGTCGGAGGAACTTAGGCTCACCATCGACAAAACCACCACCACCGTTACCACCAAAACAGCAAGCGAGCTGGGCGGCGTTACCGTTGTACGAGGAGACCCCACTTACAAAATCACATGCAGTGCCCCTACAGAGCAAAAGGCTCTGGACACCCTGCTGTATCAGGCGGCTGCCAGTGCTTACCGTGCGTCCGGTGACGCCGGTGCAGAACCGGATGTAACCTTTGTAGAATTTCCCAGCGGTATAACCAATTGGAGCAGCCTGCATCCCAGCACCGGCAGCGGTTCCATTGTCCTGACCATGGGCTTAGAAGCTCTGGAAACCCAGCCCTTTGGCTACACCTGTGACGATGGATACGGCTTTACTCTGGCCCCCGGCGGGGAAAACGCCCAGCTGCATCTGTACCTGCCGGCCAGTGTCACCAAAACCTCCGTTACCACGGCGGTGGAGGTGGAGGTCACCGACAACACCTCCACCGAGACAGAAACCAAAACACAGACCATCACCATCAGCTGGCAGGCTCCGGTGGTACGAAAAGGAGACAGCGAATGAAACATTGGATTGCTACTTTGAAACAGAAACGGGGAGAAACCCTGGTAGAATCCATGGCGGCCATTCTGGTATTCACCCTGGCATCGGTGCTGTTCCTGTCAACGGTCACCACCGCCGCCAATATCAACCGTACCGCCCGGGATGCGGATGCGGATTTCGTCCGGCAGCAGGAATTACTGGAACTGCCCCCGGAAAGCACACCCGTCAACGGCAGGGTGGCCATTGCGATGGACGGTACGAATCTGGTCGAATCCGGCGTGATCGTCGTTCGCCCGGACGCAGAAGGAGAGGAGTCGTTCTATGCCTACTACACGCCCTGAGCAAAGTCGGTCTGGCCGAAAAAAGAGCGGCTTTACCATGGTGGAAATGCTGGCCTCCCTGCTGATTCTGGCGCTGATGGCCGCAGGCATGAGCGGCGGCATGTCCGCTGCGCTGAATGTGTACCAGGATTCCGTATTTGAATCCGACAGCACCTCCATGGCAGCCACGGTCAATACCGCCCTGGAAGACCTGCTGCGTTACAGCGAGCGGATGAAACTGGCTGAGGACCAGCCCGGCGATCATTTCCGGACCCTTTCCGGTCTGGTGCTGCCGGCTGGCGAGGAAGCCGGAGCCGTGAACTTTGTGTTTACCAATCTGGAATATGCCCTGGTGGATGCCTATTTCTTCACCCCCACCAATGACCAGGGAGAGCCTTCCGGGGTCATCCAGCTGAAAACCCTGGGTGACGATACCCCCCGGGATCTGCTGAACAAGGGTGCCTACCCCAATCTGGAAATCTCTAACCTGGAAGTTACATACGATGCCGACCAGCAGGTCTATCTGATTTCTTACACAATCTACAGTACCCTGGATACAGAGCTGACCAAGGAAGGACAATGCACCGTCCGGTTGCTGAATCCTCTGGAAGAAGAGGACGAACCCTGAATCGCCCCATGAGAAAGCCGCATTTTCCCCCTGAGATGCACCGTCTCGGGGGGAAATGCTTTTTCCGGAAAAAGAAATCAGCACAACGCCGGGTAAAAGGGAAGTTTCTCCGGAATTTTGGTAAAAAAGAAACTGGGATTCAGCCTTGCAAAATGGCGGGATAAATGGTATAATGCATTAGGAATTTTATATGTATTAAATTACTTCACTCGATAGACATCTCACATGACGGGGGTGATTTCCATCAGCAAACGATTTCTCAGAAAGCGCAAATCCCATTTACATATCATCCTGCGTTCCTGCCTGATTGTGGTGCTGTCCGTCACCATCCTCGGACTGCTGACAATGGGCATCCTGGGTTCCTCCCAGATGGCTATGGCCTCCTCACGCGGCCTGCTGCCCGATGCTCCGGAGCAGACCACTGTCTCCACCACCCCTGCCACCACCGCCCCGACTCTGCCGGAACCGGTCAAGGAAACAGAGCCCACAGAGCCGGAGCAAACCCTGGAAACGGTGCCGGAAGAAACGGTACCGGAACAGACCCAGCAGACCGAGCAGGAACCCACCCAACCGGCAGACGCCCCCTTCCTGACCTCCATGGCTGCCCAGGCTCTGGATGACCCTCAGCCGGCCCAGATGCCTCTGTACTTCCAGACCGATTACCCCAATACCCGCTACGGCAGCGGCACCATTGAATCCAGCGGCTGCGGCATTACCTCTCTGGCCATGGTGGCAACCTACCTGACCGGCCACGAGTATCTGCCTGACGAGCTGGCGGACTACTTTGGCGGCACCGCCGAGAATAACATTGCCAGACTGGAAAACGGCTCCACCACCTTGCAGCTGCCCTGGAAAAAAGCGGTGAATATCCACGAGACCATGGCGGCGCTGAAACAGGGTGACATTGCCATTGTTCTGGTCAACGCTCCGTCTCCGTTTACCCTGTCCCAGCACTTCATCGTTCTGACCGGCCTGACGGAGGACGGGCGGATTCTGGTAAACGACCCCTATCAGCCCAACTACGAAAAGTGGGACCTGAAATACGGCTTTGAGCACGGATTCCTGGAATACGACATTCTCCAGGGATACCAGGGCGCCTGGATTTACGACGTCAGCGCCATGCCGGAAGATCCCTTCATTTATTCAGAGCCCAAACCCACCGGCCCCAGCCGCTATCCCGGCGTGGAGCTGACCTGGGAAGAGCAGCAGCTGCTGGCCAGAGTGATCTGGGTAGAAGCCCGGGGCGAGTCCGCCGAAGGTCAGCAGGCCATAGCGGAAATTGTGCTGAACCGGCTGGTCCATCCGGATTTCCCGGACACCCTGGCGGAAGTCATCTATGCCGAAGGCCAGTTCCGGTCGGTAAAGTTCCTGGATGATGCGGAGCCTTACCAGGCCCAGTACGACGCCATTGACGACGCCCTCAGCGGCCCCAACATTCTGCCCATGGACGTTATGTATTTTGCCAGATATCCGGAAAATGAGTATGTCTGGGGCGACATCGGCGGACATATTTTCTGCTACTATCCCCCTGCCGTGGCAGGCGGAACCTGGGAAACCAAGCCGGAAGAAACCATGCCGGAAGAAACCACACCATGAACTATTTGCACAGCCGCCCGTACCGGGCGGCTTTTTGCTACTGTTTTTAACAGGAGCTTCCCAAAAATGTTAGCCTTCCTGTGTAGAAAATCGGATTTCTTCCTAGTATAATGGTCAAAAACCGTTATACTAGGTGGGAAATATATGAGAAAACATTACATTGACAACATTCGCTGGCTTACCGGGCTGTTGGTGGTGGTTTACCATGTGATATATATGTACAACGGCGTACTGACAGTGGGCGTCATCGGTCCGTTCCAGGATATGCAATACCAGGACGCCATTGCGTATCTGCTCTATCCTTGGTTTATGGTGATTTTGTTTATCGTATCCGGCATCAGCACCAGAGCATCCTTGCAGAAACGCACCGTCCGGGAGTTCTTCCGTTTTCAAACCCGGAAGCTGCTGGTTCCCTCCACCATTGGGCTGTTTGCATTTCAATGGATTTTGGGGTATTTTAATATGGCAATCGGCGGTGCCTTTGACCATATGCCGCAGATGCCGGGACTTGTGCTTTATGGAATTATGGCGGTATCCGGCACAGGGGTACTGTGGTATGTGCAAATGCTGTGGCTGTTCTCAGCGGCAGTGGTTCTGCTCCGGAAGTGGGAACGGGGAAGACTGTACGCCGCCTGCGCCCGGTTCCCGGTGCCGGCGCTTCTTTTGCTGGTATTTCCCCTTTGGCTCTGCGCCCAGATTCTCAATACGCCATTCATTCCGGTTTACCGGTTTGGTATTTATGGATTTGCCTTTTTCCTGGGCTACTTTGTGTTCTCCCAGGAGCTGGTAATCCAGCGCTTGAGCAGATTGTGGCTTCCCCTGGGCATCGGGGCCCTTTGCCTGGGAATCGGTTATACCATCCACTATTTTGGCCGAGATTACGTCAGCACGCCGGTGGTAAACAGCTTCTTTTCCATAGTCTACGCCTGGGTGATGATTCTGGCGGTGTTTGCCGGAGCAAAAAGGTGGGCAGATAAAACCAACCCCGTTCTGCTGTGGATCGGCAGGAGAAGTTATGGGCTGTATGTGCTGCACTACCTGCCTTTGGCAGCAGTAGCCTATTTTCTGAATCGGTATTGCCCGCTGGCGCCTGGGGTGTGCTATCTGATTGCAGGAATTGCCGCGTTTGGGGGCGGGTATCTGCTGAACGCACTGATCCGCACCATTCCGGTGCTGCGCTGGTGCGTACTGGGGATAAAAAAGGAGGAAACCCATGTTTCGTGAAAACTTAACCCAACTTCGGAAACTGCACAATTTCTCCCAGGAAGAACTGGCGGAGAAAATCAATGTTTCCCGCCAAACCCTGTCAAAATGGGAAACGGGAGAATCCGTGCCGGACATTGAAAAATGTATGGCGCTGGCCGGTGTTTTTGACGTCACCCTGGATGATCTGGTAAATTTCAACAGCCCCGTCAGCGGTCTTAATGTTCCTCCCAGGGGAAAACACGTATTCGGCGTTGTCACAGTAGGGGAAAAAGGGCAGATCGTCATTCCTGCCAAAGCCCGGAAAATTTTCGCCATAGAACCCGGTCACCGGCTGCTGGTTTTGGGAGACGAAGGGCAGGGAATCGCCCTGATGAAAGAGAATGATATTTTTGAGCACCTGATCAAACCCTTTCAGCAGCGGGATTGAGTTTTAAACCTTAGAATGACACAAAATTTTGCCTGTACTCTTGTAATTGCCTTCCATTTGGATTAAAATAGCCCCAGAAGAAAAGTCAACTGTGAAAGGATCTTTGTGTTATGTCTACCATTCAGGTATTGAAACCCAAATTTCATATAGACGAATGCCTGGCCCAGATTCGGGAGTGCCTGGAAAAGGGCTGGACCGGCTCCGGCTTTAAAACCGCGGAGCTGGAAACTGCCTGGAAAGCCTACACCGGCCATCCCAACGCCTGCTTCCTCAACTCCAACACCGCAGGACTCCATCTGGCGGTGAACATCCTCAAGCGCCGCTACGGCTGGCAGGATGGGGACGAAATCATCTCCACCCCCATCACCTTTGTGGCCACCAACCACGCCATCCTCTACGAAAACCTGAAGCCCCGGTTTGCGGATGTGGACGAATATCTGTGCCTGGACCCGGTGGATGTGGAGAAGAAAATCAACGAGAAAACCCGGGCTGTTGCCTTTGTCGGCTACGGCGGACGGGTGGGCCAGCTGGATAAGATCATCGCCCTGTGCAAAAAGCACAACCTGCGGCTGATTCTGGATGCCGCCCACATGGCAGGCACCCGGGTGAACGGCGTCATGCCCGGCACCTGGGACGGGGTGGATGTGACGGTGTACTCTTACCAGGCGGTGAAAAACCTGCCCACCGGCGACAGCGGCATGATCTGCTTTGCCGACCCGGAGCTGGATGCGCAGTGCCGGAAGGTCTCCTGGATGGGCATCAACAAGGATACCTACGCCCGTACCAGCAGCGAAGGCACCTACAAGTGGAATTACGGCGTGGATTATGTGGGCTTTAAGTACAACGGCAACGCCATTATGGCCGCCATTGCCCTGGCCCAGCTGCCCTACCTGGACGAAGAGAACGCCCGCCGCCGGGAAATCGCCGCCATGTACGACGCCGCCTTTGCCGGCAATCCCAAGATCCAGATCATTCCCGCCCCTCACCAGGAGGAATGCTCCTATCACATCTACGAAATCGCCGTACCCGACCGGGAAGGGCTGCTGTCGGAGCTGGCCAAGAACGATATCTACGGCGGCGTGCACTACCGGGACAACACAGAATTTTCCATGTACACCTACGCCCAGGGCACTTGCCCCCACGCCCACGAAATCAGCCAGCACATCATCACCATGCCCCTGCACATGTATCTGACTGACGAGGATGTGTCAAAAATCGCCGGAATCGTCAACGGCTATGTAAAATAACCTATCCTGTCGGAAAACCCCTGTGGGCTTTTCCGACAAACTTTGGCAGTCTGCTGCGCGCATAATTTGTCCCCCGAATGGGGGACAAATTCCACACTTGCAGCCTGAGCAGTGTTTTCGTCCAGGTACATGCCCCGGCCGAAAACAGTTTTGATTTTATTTGCCGCCGTAGGCGGCAAACTCTGCGAGGCTTTGGGGGCACACTGCGTAAAATAATCTTTTCTCCCGCTGCCGGAAAATGCAGCGGGAGATTTTTTGCTTTTCTCTTTTTTTCGTTGGAACGGAGGAAGAAATTTGGGAGCATGGACGGCAATTTGTTCACAAATTCGACTATTATTCTCTTTACAAGTGTGCTATAATACATCAAATTGGTTGATTGCGGCCATTTCTAATGTTAAAGGAGATTACAATGGGACTTTTTGATAAATTGTTCGGAACCCGCTCCCAGCGGGAGCTGAAGAAGATCCAGCCCATGGTGGATCAGATTCTTGCTCTGGAAGACAGCTACAAGGCCCTCAGCGAAGAAGAACTCCGGGGAAAAACCGCCCAGTTTAAACAGCGTCTGGCTGAGGGGGAGACCCTGGATGATCTGCTGCCGGAAGCCTTCGCCACCGTTCGGGAAGCTGCCGACCGTGTGCTGGGCCTGCGGCCTTACCCTGTTCAGCTCATCGGCGGCATTGTGCTGCATCAGGGCCGGATCGCCGAAATGAAAACCGGTGAAGGCAAGACCCTGGTGGCCATTCTGCCCTGTTACTTGAATGCCCTCACCGGCGAAGGCGTCCATGTGGTCACCGTCAACGACTACCTGGCAAAATACCAGTCCGAGTGGATGGGCAAGGTCTACCGGTATCTGGGTCTGAGCATCGGCCTGGTAATTCCCGGCATGACCCCCCAGGAGCGCCGGGCTGCCTACGCCGCCGACATTACTTACTGCACCAACAACGAACTGGGCTTTGACTACCTCCGGGACAACATGGCCATCTACAAGCAGGAGCTGGTCCAGCGGGGCCACGCCTTTGCCATCGTGGACGAGGTGGACTCCATCCTCATCGACGAAGCCCGTACGCCGCTGATTATCTCCGGCAAGGGGGAGGATTCTTCCCAGCTGTACGAAATGGCTGACCGGTTCGTCTCCTCCCTGCGCAAGCAGGTGTTTGCCAAGACCGATGAGAAGGAAGTCCAGGACGACTACGACTGCGACTATTTCGTGGACGAGAAGGCCCGCACCGTGTCCCTGACCGCCAGCGGCATTGCCAAGGCCGAGCGGTTCTTCGGCGTGGACAACCTGGCTGATGCAGAAAACACCACCTTGAGCCATCACATCAACCAGGCCATGAAGGCCCGGGGTCTGATGAAGAAGGACATTGACTATGTGGTCAAGGACGGCCAGATCATCATCGTAGACGAGTTCACCGGACGACTGATGTACGGCCGTCGGTACAACGAAGGTCTGCACCAGGCCATCGAAGCCAAGGAAGGGGTCACCGTGGCAGGGGAGAGCAAGACCCTGGCTACCATCACCTTCCAGAATTTCTTCCGGCTGTACCGCAAGCTCTCCGGCATGACCGGTACCGCTCTGACGGAAGAGGAAGAATTTGCCACCATCTACAAGCTGGACGTGGTGGAAATCCCCACCAACAAGCCGGTGATCCGCATTGACCACCCGGACGTGGTGTACAAGAACGAAACCGGCAAATTCCGGGCCATTGTCCAGCAGGTGAAAGCCTGCCACGACAAGGGCCAGCCCGTACTGGTGGGCACCATCTCCATTGAAAAGAGTGAGCTGCTGAGCAAGCTTCTCAAGAGGGAAGGCATTCCCCACAACGTTCTGAACGCCAAGCACCACGAGCAGGAAGCCCAGATCGTGGCCCAGGCCGGTAAATTCGGCGCCGTCACCATCGCCACCAACATGGCAGGCCGTGGTACCGACATTATGCTCGGCGGCAACGCAGACTTCCTGGCCAAGGCAGAGCTGGCAAAATCCGACCTGCCGGAAGAGCTGCTCCAGGAAGCGGACTCCTTTGCCGAAACCTCTGACCCCCAGATTCTGGAAGTCCGGGCCAAATATGAGGAGCTTCTGAAAAAGTACAAAGCCTCCATTGCCGACGAGGCGGAAAAGGTTCGTGCCGCCGGCGGCCTGTTCATCATCGGCACCGAGCGTCACGAGTCCCGGCGGATTGACAATCAGCTGCGGGGCCGTTCCGGCCGTCAGGGTGACCCGGGCGAAAGCCGGTTCTACCTGAGCCTGACCGACGATCTGATGCGGCTGTTCTCCACCGACCGGGTGATGGGCATGATGGATTCCCTGGGTCTGGACGAGGACACCCCCATCGATGCCAAAATCCTCAGCAATGCTGTGGAAAACGCCCAGAAGAACGTGGAATCCCGGAACTTCCGTGCCCGGAAAAACGTACTGGAATACGACGACGTGATGAACACCCAGCGTGAGGTGATCTACGCCCAGCGGCAGAAGGTGCTGGACGGCGAAGATCTGCGGGAGAACATGATGACCATGCTCCGCTCCCTGGTGGACACCACCGTCACCACCGCTTTCAGCGACAACGGCGGCGTTGCCAATGCCGAGGGACTGACCCATCTGGCGGCTGCCATGGAGGGCATTTACTTCGCCCGGGGCACGCTGGCCGCCCGGGCATCCCAGCTGGAGGGTAAATCTGCTCAGGAAGCTGCGGACATCATCTACGAAATCGCCCAGAAAACCTACGAAGCCAAGGAAAACACCTACACCCCCGCCATTATGCGGGAGCTGGAGCGTGTGGTCATGCTGCGGGTGGTGGACGAATACTGGATGGACAACATCGACGCCATGGACGATCTGAAGCAGGGCATCGGCCTGCGGGCTTACGGCCAGCATGACCCGGTGATTGCCTATAAGGAAGAGGGCTTCCAGATGTTCGAGGCCATGATCCAGGCCATCCGGGAAGAGACCATCCGCCGGATGTTCCTGGTGCAGCTGCGGACCAACCAGGAAGTCAAGCGGGAAAAGGTTGCCAAGGAAACCGGCACCGCCGCCTCCGGCAAGCCCAGCGTAAAGCCCGCCCCCATCCGCAAGGAAAAGAAGGTAGGCCCCAACGATCCCTGTCCCTGCGGCAGCGGCAAGAAGTACAAGAAGTGCTGCATGCAGAAGGACAAGGCTGCCCAGCTGGAGGGCTGAGAAACAGAAAACCGCCCCATTTGATAACAGGTGAATTTTATGTCGATACAAACCGTAAAACAGGGGGATCTGGAATACCTGGTTGCCCAGGAAATCTCCGTACCCCACTGCTTCACCACCCGTTTCGGCGGTGTCAGCACCGGTACCCAGGCCAGTCTGAACCTGGCCTACGGCCGGGGGGACACCATGGAAAACGTGGAAACCAACCTGAGAATCCTGGCAAAGGCCCTGGATTTTGACGAAAAAAAGCTGGTGATGACCCGTCAGACCCATACGGACATTGTCCGCCCGGTAACGGCGGCGGATGCCCGGGGCCTGTGCCACCGGGATTACCCGGAGTGCGACGGTCTGATTACCAACACCCCGGGGGTAACCCTGCTGGTGTTCACCGCCGACTGCACCCCGGTGCTGCTGCACGATCCCGTCACCGGAGCGGTAGGCGCCGTTCACGCCGGATGGCGGGGCACCGTCCAGGACATCGCCGGCAAGGCCGTGCAGGCCATGATGGAGCAATACGGCTGCCGCCCGGAAAACATCCGGGCAGCCATCGGCCCCAACATCGGCCAGTGCCACTTTGAAACCCGGGAAGATGTGCCCAATGCGCTGCTGGATGCCTTTGGAGACGACGTGGCCCGCTACATTGAAAAACGTGGAGAGCGTTATTACCCCGATCTGAAAGCCGTCAATGCCTATCTGCTGCGGCGCCGGGGGGTAAACACCATCGCCGTCAGCGACGTGTGCACCTACTGCCAGAATCAGCGGTTCTGGTCCCACCGGGCCACAAAAGGCGAGCGTGGCTCTCAGGGCGCCCTGATTGTCTGCAAGGAGGTTTGCCCATGAAACGATTGACCGCTCTGCTGCTGATTTTTGTTCTGATTCTGGGAGGCTGCGGCCGGAAAATTGACAACTCCGGCTACCAGGCCACCGGCGATGCCATTTTGATGGAAGGCCAGGATCCGGAGGACATCATGCCGGAAGAGGAGGATACCCAGGAGCTGACCCTGGCCTACTACCCCAACCGCTCCCTGAACCCCCTGTTCGGCAGTGACTACACCAACCGGGTGCTGATGTCGCTGATGTACCAGGGACTGTTCGCTGTGGACAGCAAGAAAAATGTTACCCCCATACTCTGCGGAAAATACGAAGTTTCCGATGACCGCCGCAACTGGACCATTTACTTGGACCCCAACGCCACCTTCTCCGACGGTACCAAGGTCACCGCCCAGGATGTGGTTGCCTGCTACCTCCAGGCCAAGGAGAATGACTACTACTCCAATCGCTTTATCAAGCATCTGCTGGAGGTCACCGCTCTGGAAAACGGTGGCATTTTGTTTCAGATGGACACCGCCTATGAGAATTTACCCCTTTTGCTGGATGTACCGATTATCAAAGCCTCCGAGGTAAACCAGACCGAAGGAACCCCTCCCGTAGGTACCGGCCCCTATGTCTTCGTGAAAACCGCCGGCGGCGCTCAGCTCCACCGCAACCCTACCTGGTGGTGCGGCAACGTCAAGATTCCAGCCACCGACGAAAGCATTGACCTGGTGGAAGTTACCTCCCCGGCAGATGTCCGGGACGAATTTCAGTTCGGCAATGTCAGCGTGGTGTGCACCAATCCCATGAGCGACTCCTTTGCCGAATACCGCTGCGACTACGAGCTGTGGGAAATCGAAAGCGGTTACCTGATGTACATTGGCTGCAACATTCAGTACAGTGATTTCTTTGAAGACAGCAAAATGCGTGAGAATCTGACCTACGGCATTGACCGGCAGACGCTGGCCCAGGATGTCTATAAAGGGCTGGTGGAACCGGTAACCCTGCCCTGTGCTCCTACGGAAGTATACTACAGCAAGACCCTGGCGGATAAATTCGCCTATGACCCGGCCAAATTCGTCTCCTTCCTCACCGGATACGCCATTCCCAAAGATGACGACGGAGAACAGAAACAGCTGAGAATCCTGGTCAACTCCGACGACTCCGCCCGGGTTCGGGCAGCCCGGAGCATTGCCCAGAACCTGACGGAGCTGGGTCTGCCTGCCACCACCATGGAGCGAACCACCGGCACTTTCCAGGACATTCTGGTAGCCCAGACCTATGACATCTACCTGGGTATGACCCGGCTGTCCCCCAATATGGATCTGACGGAATTTTTCCGGGGCTGGGGAGAGCTGAGCTGGGGCGGTCTGGCCCACGAAACGCTGATGGGCATGTGCAACAGTACCCTGGACAACAGCGGTACCTACTATAACCTGTACCAGAAGCTGGCAGAGGACGGACGGATCATCCCGGTGCTGTTCGGCTGCTACAACGTGTATGCCCGCCGGGGCCTGATGCCGGATCTGAACCCCTCCCGGGACAATGTATTCTACTACAGCCTGGGCAAAACCATGGAAGGAACCCTCACCGAGCCTCAGGCGGAGGAAACCGAAGCCACTGAGGAAACGGCATAATGGCGATAAATTGCGGCTTTTCCCGAAACAGCCGGCAATTTACCATATTACACAAAGAAGTAAGGAAAGGAAACCAACTATGAAGAAAATGCTTGCCCTGACCCTGGCGCTGGCGCTGCTGCTGTGCGGCTGCGGTGCAAGTAAAGCTGCCGAGACTCAGCCTGCCACAACCGCACCGGCTGCCACCCAGGCTCCCACCACGGTGGCCACTACCGAACCCACCACGGAGCCTACCACCGTTCCCACCGAGCCGGAAGTTTACCGCAACCCCCTCAGCGGTGAGATTCTGGATGCTCCCTTCACGGGCCGGATCTTCGCCAACACCGTCAGCAACATGCAGGAAAACCTGCCCCATGTTGGTGTGATTCACGCCGACGTGCTGGTGGAAACCTTCGTCAACAAGAACAACATCATCCGCTGCCTGGCCCTGTTCTCCGACATTTCCAGTGTGGAGGCCATCGGTTCCACCCGTTCCACCCGGCCTATCTTCAACCAGCTGGCCCAGCATTATGACCTGATTCTGTCCCATGCCGGCGGTTCCGAGCAGGCCCTGAATGACGCTGCCAACCGGGGCGTGGAGAACTTCAACATTGATGCCTGGGCCATTGCCTCCCAGGGTACCTCCTACCGGGATACCGAGTACAACCGTACTTATGAGAATACCCTCTTCGGTGTCGGCTCCGGCATCAAGGCCTATGCCGAAGCCCAGGGCTACCCCATGAGCCTGGAGCGCAGCTACGGCCTGACCTTCACCGAGGACGGCACCCCCGCAAACGGTGAGGAAGCCGGCAAGATCTCCCTGACCTTCACCTACGGCGAGGCCAAGAAGGAAACCATCATGACCTACGACGCTCAGGCGGACAAGTATGTTTACAACCAGTACGGCCAGGTGATGGCCGACCAGATCACCGGCGAAACCGAGATGTTCACCAACGTGCTGATTATGAACACCAACATCACCACCGACGGCATCTACTTTGTGGCTGACTTCAACGCCGGCGGTACCGGCTACTATGCCAACGGCGGCAAGATCATCCCCATCAACTGGACCTGCGCCGGTGACAAGGAGCCCTTCGTCTTCACCACCCAGGACGGCACCCCCCTGGATGTGGGCGTAGGCAACACCTACATCGCCATCTGCACTCCCGAATCCCCCGTGGTGTACGAAGCAGCATCTCCCGTTGCTGCGGAAACCCAGGCTGTGGAAGGATAATTGGGAACTTATGGAAAACCCGGAGCAAACTGCTCCGGGTTTGTCTGTTTCCGGGGTGGATTTGTGCAATATTAGCATTTTGCATCGAAATTAACAAAATTTTTATGGGATTTTTACACATTTCACAGTTTACATCCGGTTTCGGCTATAGTATAATAAATCCGTACGGAGTTATCGAATCCTGTACATATGATGTCAAATATGCTGCATTGCAGCGATTAAAATGGAGGAATCATCATGTCTGTTAAAGTTGCAATTAACGGTTTTGGCCGTATCGGCCGTCTGGCTTTCCGTCAGATGTTCGGTGCTGAGGGTTTCGAAGTCGTTGCCATCAATGACCTGACCTCTCCCAAGATGCTGGCTCACCTGCTGAAGTACGACTCCACTCAGGGCAACTACGCTGCTCAGGGTCACGTTGTCGAGGCTGGCGAGGATCACATCGTTGTCGACGGCAAGAAGATCACCATTTACGCTAAGGCCAACGCTGCCGAGCTGCCCTGGGGCGAGCTGGGTGTTGACGTTGTTCTGGAGTGCACCGGTTTCTACACCTCCAAGGCTAAGGCTCAGGCTCACATCGACGCCGGCGCCAAGAAGGTTGTTATCTCCGCTCCCGCTGGCAACGACCTGCCCACCATCGTTTACAACGTTAACCACGAGACCCTGACCAAGGACGACCACATCATCTCCGCCGCTTCCTGCACCACCAACTGCCTGGCTCCCATGGCTAAGGCTCTGAATGACCTGGCTTCCATCGAGTCCGGCATTATGTGCACCATCCACGCTTACACCGGCGACCAGATGATCCTGGACGGCCCCCAGCGTAAGGGCGACCTGCGTCGTTCCCGTGCCGGCGCTGTGAACATTGTTCCCAACTCCACCGGTGCTGCCAAGGCTATCGGCCTGGTTATCCCCGAACTGAACGGCAAGCTGATCGGCGCTGCTCAGCGTGTTCCCACCCCCACCGGCTCCACCACCATCCTGAATGCTGTGTGCTCCAAGTCCGTGACCGTGGCTGAGATCAACGCTGCTATGAAGGCTGCTGCTACCGAGTCCTTCGGCTACAACGAGGACGAGATCGTTTCCTCCGACGTTATCGGCATGCGTTTCGGCTCCCTGTTCGACGCTACCCAGACCATGGTCTGCGCTCTGCCCGATGGCAAGACCCAGGTTCAGGTTGTGTCCTGGTACGACAACGAGAACTCCTACGTTTCTCAGATGGTCCGTACCATCAAGCACTTCTCCACTCTGCTGTAATTAAACAGACAGAACTTCGCCGCCGTCCTTCGGGACGGCGGCTTTTTTATGGGCATAAACAGGCAGGGGATTGCCCTGCCTGTCAGTCCGGATTTTTGGCATCTTCGATTTTCTCCAAAAGCAGATTGATTTTCTGCACAATCAGATAGGTACAGGAAATCACAAGGGAAATCAGCAGGGTAACGGCGGTGTACAGCGGATGGAAATAGGCGTTGAGAAATGCATCGCCGCCGGGAATCATGGCTCCCACAGCTGCGCCTAACAGAAGGTTGCCGAACAAGCATACAAAAAAGCTGATAACTCCGATGAAAATTGCCTTCAGTACCATTTTCAAGGAAAACCCCTCCCTATGTTTTTTAATCCTGCTATAAGGATACTATACCGGATATGCCGCCTGCTTGCAAGACAAATCCCGTTAACGCAGCAAACAAGTGAAAAGATAACCGCCCTGCTTTTTAAGCAGGGCGGTTTTTTCAGATCATCTGCTCCGGGTGGAATACCCGGTCAAATTCTTCTTCCGTCAGATAGCCCAGCTTTACACAGGCTTCTTTCAGGGAAATATTCTCGGCATAGGCTTTTTTCGCGGTTTTGGCCCCGTTTTCGTAGCCGATATAGGGGGTCAGGGCGGTGACCAGCATGAGAGAGTTGTGCAGATTCCCATCCATTTTCTCCCGATTGGCCCGGATGCCGGTGACACAGAAGTCATGGAAGGCATTCATCCCCTCCGCCAGCAGCCGGGCGGACTGGAGGAAATTATAAATCAGCACCGGCATGAACACATTCAGCTGGAAATTGCCCTGGCTGGCAGCCATGCTCACCGCCGCATCGTTGCCCATCACCTGGACGGCAATCATGGTGATGGCTTCGCACTGGGTGGGGTTGACTTTTCCCGGCATGATGGAAGATCCCGGCTCGTTGGCGGGAATGGTGATTTCTCCCAGTCCCAGCCGGGGGCCGGAGGCCAGCCAACGGATGTCGTTGGCAATCTTCATCAAATCGCAGGCCAGAGCCTTCAGGGCGCCATGGGCAAAGACCAGCTCACTTTTGGAGCTGAGGGCGTGGAATTTATTGGGTGCAGTGACAAAATTCTTGCCGGTGAGCAGAGACACCTGCCGGGCCACTTCCGTGTCAAATCCGGCAGGGGCGTTCAGCCCCGTACCCACGGCGGTACCGCCCAGGGCCAGTTCCTTCAGGGCAGGCAGGGCCTGCTCCAGCAGCTGGCCGCACCGCTCCAGGCTGCTGCGCCAGCCGGAAATCTCCTGGGAGAAGGCGATGGGGGTAGCATCCTGAAGATGAGT
>CALXFP010000006.1 GCA_944387615.1 uncultured Oscillospiraceae bacterium
TTTGGTAATGTCGGATACCTTTACCAGGACGGTTTTATAACCGGCATCCCGCTTTCCCGGCTCCTGAAGCTGCTCCATCATATCCCGAAGATCTCCGATGCCCATAACCAGGCCGTAGGATGTCTCCCCTCCTTTGGCATTGTCCTCCTTCAGGATGCCTTTGGGCTGCAATTCCCGGCGGATGGTTTTATTGTTCGCCTCAATTTGCACAGTAATGGGGGTTTTTCCGGCATCAAAATATGGGTCGGGTACATTGATGGGATTTCCCTGATCGTCAAATCCCCCGCTCCATCGGTCCACCATATTGCTGCCCTCTGGGCGGAACGTATCGGCAAAGTTGTACGCCACAAATTCTCCCGCCAGCATCTCCCCGGAACGTGTGATTCCGCTGCCGGAAATCTGCTGGTATCCCATTTTTTCCAGCTCATTTGTATCGATTCCGGCCACCGACGACCAATCGGCCACATAGCGGTCATTGATTCCGGCAAAGAGCTTGACGGTAACATCGTAATCGTCCAAGGAAATTTTGGGCGTAACCGCCACCACATTATCCATGGCTTTCAGACTTTTCAGGGTTTTGTCCGTCAGTTTTTCTTTTTTGGTTCCGCTGTTTTTGGGGGTGACCGTAATAATGGTCAGATCCCCCATTTCTGCCAGCATCTTCTTCTGAGACTCCGCTGTGCCCATGCCAATGGAAACCATGATGACAATGGAGCAGCACCCAATGAGAACACCCAGCAGCGTCAGCAGCGTTCTGGATTTCCGTCGGAGCAGATTTTGCAGGCACATGCGCATGATATCCTGGTGCTTCATGGCTTCGTTTCCTCCGGATTTTCAGAAGCATTCCATCCCTGCGCATCCGTTTCGTCCTCCCAGTCGTTCCAGTCCAGGTTTGTCTCATCTGCCTTTTTGCCGGAACGGCGTTTTTTCAGGTAGAACCACCCGCCGGCACCGGCCAGCACCAGAATCCCCGGGATTACGAACAGCCACACAGAAAGCTTTCCTTGCGTTGGCGCATCCGCTGAATCCAGCTCTCCTTCAAAGTCCATCATCGGCTCCTGGACATCCAGAGTCAGAGGGAAGGTCAGCGTATGGACTTCCTGGCTGGAATCTTCATACTGGATTTTCAGGGTTATATCCGTTTTTCCCGGCTCTTGGGGCGTGAAGGCAAAGCCGATGCTGCCGCTTTTCCCCGGTTCAAAATTTCCCAGGTACTGCACTTTTGCCACGGCTTCCACATCTCCTTCCAATGTGGCTTCCACATTGCTCACGTCGGCTTTTCCTTTGTTGACGTAGGACAAGGAAATCAATGTTTCCTCCCCGGACTGAATATTCTCCGGCAGCATGGGCGCGTTGACCTGGAACCGATCCGGCTGTACCACCGGAACGGATAATTTCACCTCAGCGGTAGCGGTGGCACGCCGATTGCCGTCAACATATTCATACTTACAGGTAACACCGATGCTCTGAGCACCGGTCTTGGCGCTGGTTACGGCCTGCATGTTAATGGGCTGGGTTTCTTCTTTGCCAGCTCCAATTTTGCTGTAGTAGAAGGTATTGCTGCTGCCGTCGATGGTAAAGTTATCCCCGCCGTCAATGGTCACCACAATATTTTCCACCGCCAGCTTGCCGGTATTGCGCAAGGTAATGGACAGAGGAAACTTTCCTCCCGCAGCGACCGGGCCACCGCCATAGTTATAATCACTGACCACAATGTTGGGCACGGAACTGTCCATGGGTGTACCGGGGATTCGGATCTCCGGCTGAGGCGGCTGGTATTCTACTGCCTCTACCACTGTCAATTCCATGGTGGAAAAAGGCTCTTTGCTGTCTTTGTATCCCGACAGGAAGCGCAGCGTATTTCCTACGCCGTTATAGACAAGATCTTCAAATTCCACGTCATATGTCAGCATCTCGTTTCCCCGGGAGGTAACCCGGGTATAAACCGAGCCTTCGGAAAAACTGTCCACCAGTCTGGTAATGTCCAGGTTTTGCTCACCGCCGATCTGATTCAATGTCACATCGGTATGCTTGACGGAAACCTTGATGGTCACGGTATCCCCTTTTTCAATGGGAGAATGGGAAACGGTATATCCCATCATCACCGGCGGCGTACCCGGAGCTGGCGAAGCAGAACCTTCTGTTTCCTGGGGAACCGTAGGCTGGGTAGTCTGGGGCGGGACGGTCTGGGTTGGGGTTGTTTCCGGCGGGGTGGTTTCCGGCTGAGTCGGCTGGGTCGGCTGAGTCGTGGGGGGCTGTGTTGCCTCCGTGGTTGCTGTTGTAGGTGCGGAAGTTTCCACCACTTCAGTTACTTCCGGCTGTACAGGCTGAGGTTCTTCCGAAATCTCAGCAGCCCGGGCCGGCATTACCGGCAGCAGAAAGCAAATCAAAACCAACATACAAAACATTCTTTTTATCTTCATAACGATCTCCTTACCTTGTTAAAAGTTCTTCTGTCTGCTTCCGGTCTTTTCATCACTGACAATCTCACCATCAATTAGCTTCACCACCCGGTCTGCGTAGGCTGCCATTTCCGGGTCATGGGTAACCAGAATAATGGTCTGGTGATATTTCCGGGCAAATCCACAGATCATCTTCATAATGTCCACGGTGGTGGCAGAATCCAGATTTCCCGTGGGTTCATCCGCAAATACCACCTCCGGCCGTGTGACAAAGGCCCGGGCAATTCCCGCCCGCTGCTGCTGTCCGCCGGACATCTGAGAGGGAAAATGATCCAGCCGGTGGGACAAGCCTACCCGGCAGAGTATTTTTCTTGCGATTTTTTCCCGCTGCTCCTTGGGTACGCCCCGGAACATCAGCGGCAGGGCTACATTTTCCGTTGCCGTTAAGTTCGGCAGCAAGTTGTACGACTGAAACACAAAGCCAATATGGCGCTGGCGGAAGGCCGCCAGCTGATCTTCCTCCAGCCGGGAAATGGGAACGCCTCCGATGGAGACACAGCCCCGGGTCGGCTTTTCCATCCCCGCCAGCTGGTTCAGCAGGGTACTTTTTCCCGATCCGGAGGTTCCGAAAATGCAGCAGATTTCTCCCCGGTGGATATTCAGGTTGATTCGTTTCAAGGCAACTACCGTCTCTTCTCCCAGGGGGTATTCCTTGCGCACATCTTTTACTTCAATGATCGGTTGATCTCTGAGGCAGGATGCCATAGTGCAACACTCCTTTACTGGGACTATGTTACCAGCTCTACCTTAATTTCCCTTTCACGCAACCTTAAGATATGGAAAGGTTGCAAAAACCGGCCAGGCAATTCCTTGCCTGACCGGTAAGATTATGAAATTGGGAGCGGCAGAAGCATTTCAAATACCGTTCCGCCGCTGTGCATCCGCTCCTCTGCCAGCCGGATCGACCAGCCGTGGGCCTGAATGATTTTCTGGGATATGGAAAGGCCCAGACCGCTGCCGCCTTTCGACCGTGAAATGTCCCCTACCGCAAAGGGCGTGAACACATCCTTGCGCAAATGCTCCGGGATTCCATCCCCGTTGTCCGCAATGCGCAGGATAACTCCCGTTTCACCGGGTTCCACCGCCACCCAGATTCTGGTACCCAGACGGTTATGCTTCAGGGAGTTGGCCAGAATATTGTCCAGCGCCCGGCGCATCTGGAATCCATCCAGAAGATAATCCATTGGCTGCTCCGGGATATCCACTTCCAGAGAAAAACCTGCCAGATCAATTTCGTTGAATTTATCCGCCAGGTGCTCCCGGAGAAATTCGCACAAATCCGTCTTTTTCGTCGTAAGCCGGAAATCCGGATGCTGGGTTTTGCTGTATTCGTGAAAGCTGTTAATCAGTTCCGTCAGCACGTCTGCCTTGTTTCCGATGGTCTGCAAATACTGGGACAGCTCCTCCTGGGGAACCTTACCGTCACGAATGGCATTGGCATAGCCGGAAATTACAGTTATGGGCGTTTTTAAGTCGTGGGAAATGTCCGTCAGCATGGTAATCCGCTGCTGCTGCAGTCTGCGTGCCTGTTCTTCACTTTGGGCCAGTTTGTTTGCCATCTCGTCAAAACTCTGTCCCAGGCGCTCCAATTCTTTGGGCCCGCCGCAGTTTCCTGCGCAGACCCGTTCACCGGCGCCCAGACGGGAAATCGCCGTATTCAATCGGGCCAGGGGGAGACGAAAATGGCGATTGAGCAAGGTGACAAAAATCAATGTGGCACCAAAGTATATGGGAATGACCAAAAGCCACAATCTGCCCGCCTGCTGCAGCACCTGCTGATAATAGGCATCGGAATATTGGGGAAGGAGCAGCAGCACTGTGCCCGCACTGTCCTGCGACTTCTCCAGCGTCCAGCGTGCGAGCCGATAGTCATCTGACCATGTACCCGACAAATACCCAATCTGCCGGGGGGTATACTCTTTTACCCCGGGCAGCAGACTTCCTTCCAACACACGGTTATGTTCATCCAGCAGAGCAACTTTCGTTCCCAGGAAGCCTTCTTCTGTCCAAATATCCTGGGTAAGCAAAAGCCGCCGCTTTCCATCCTCCGTTAGAAAAGACAGTGACCCAACCGTAGCATCCGGATCAATGAACTCCGGAACACAGTACAGATCCTGCAAATTTTCCATTTCGGGAATCAAAGCAGAAGAGGAATAAATCGCCTTTCCTTCCCGGTCCAAAACCGCAAACCCTCCGGTTCTTCCTAAGAAACGGGCCGCATCCACCGCCTGGTATCTTCCCTGCTGAAATGCCTGGGTGTTCAGCATTCCCGCAACATCCGGACTGCGCAGCAAATTGCTCAGATACAAAGTCCAGGCACAAAAAGCGCCCGCACCCAGCAGAAATAACATAGCGGTAAAAGCCAGGTAATATTTCGACAGCAAGGTAATGATGCTTTTTCCTTGTTTATGTTTTTTCAAAGCGATACCCCAATCCTCGGATTGTCACAAGTCTGGCAGGTTTGCGGGGGTTGTCCTCAATCTTATCCCGCAGTTTTGAGATGTGAACCATGATGGTATTCTCGTCACTTTCAAAATATTCTCCATTGATGGCTTCACTCAGCTGCACCTTGGTAAATATCCGTCCCGGCGAGCGCATGAACACCGACAAAAGCTTATATTCCGTTGGCGTCAATGCAAGAAGCGTCCCTTCCTTGGTAACTGTACAGGTCTCGGCGTTGAGGGACAGTCCATTGACGTTGATAACAGATGCTGCCCCCTGCTGTCCCCGACGCAGGTGGGCCTTGACTCTGGCAACCACCTCCAGAGCATTGAAAGGCTTGGCAATGTAATCATCCGCCCCCAGGTTCAGACCCAGAATTTTGTCTGCGTCCTGACTCCGGGCAGACAGGATCAAAATCGGCACCTGGCTGTACTGGCGCAGAGCCTGGGTAACGGCAAAGCCGTCCATATTGGGCATCATCACATCCAGAAGGATCAGATCCGGCATTTCCTGCTGCGCCATGCGCAGCGCCTGACCTCCATCGCAAGCCTGCACTACCTCAAACCCTTCGCTTTCCAGGTAGAGTTTCAGGATGTTACGGATGTCTGCCTCATCTTCCGCAATCAAGATTCTCTGTTTCATCTGCTCATCATTCCATTTCGGTAAATTTTGGAAGGCAATATACAATTATTATATCATTTTTATGCAGCAGTGCAAGGCATTTTCTGTGAATATTTCCACAAATACAAAAACCGGAAATCCCGCAGGATTCCCGGTTTGATTTTTGGTTATTGGGGGAAATTAGCCCTTCAGAGCCTCTTCCACAGCAACAGCCACGGAAACGGTCATACCGACCATGGGGTTGTTGCCAGCGCCCAGGAATCCCATCATTTCCACGTGGGCGGGGACGGAGGAAGAACCAGCGAACTGAGCGTCGCTGTGCATACGGCCCATGGTATCGGTCATGCCATAGGAAGCAGGACCTGCTGCCATGTTGTCCGGATGCAGGGTACGGCCGGTGCCGCCGCCGGAAGCAACGGAGAAGTACTTCTTGCCCTGCTCGATGCACTCCTTCTTGTAGGTGCCGGCAACAGGATGCTGGAAGCGGGTGGGGTTGGTGGAGTTACCGGTGATGGAAACGTCCACGCCTTCCTTGTGCATGATGGCAACGCCCTCACGGACATCGTCAGCACCGTAGCAGCGAACAGCAGCCCGCTCGCCGTCGGAGTAGGGAATCTCACGGACAACCTTCAGCTCGCCGGTGTAGTAGTCGAACTGAGTCTGCACATAAGTGAAGCCGTTGATCCGGGAGATGATCTGAGCAGCGTCCTTGCCCAGGCCGTTCAGGATAACCCGCAGGGGTTCCTTACGAGCCTTGTTGGCGCTGCGGGCAATGCCAATAGCACCTTCTGCAGCAGCGAAGGACTCGTGGCCAGCCAGGAAGGCGAAGCACTTGGTCTCGTCCCGCAGCAGCATAGCGCCCAGATTGCCGTGGCCCAGGCCGACCTTACGATCCTCAGCAACAGAGCCAGGGATGCAGAATGCCTGCAGGCCGATACCGACAGCCTCAGCAGCTTCGGCAGCAGTCTTAACGCCCTTCTTCATAGCGATGGCAGCGCCAACGCAGTATGCCCAAGCCACGTCCTCGAAAGCGATGGGCTGAATGCCCTTGACGATTTCGTAGGGATCGAAGCCCTTTGCCTTGCACATCTCACGGCACTCTTCAACGGAGTTCAGGCCATACTGAGCCAGGACGCCATTGATCTTGTCGATTTTTCTTTCGTAACCTTCAAACAAAGCCATTGCTGCGTCCTCCTCTTATTCGTGACGGGGGTCGATGTACTTAGCAGCGCCTGCGAAACGGCCGTAGGAACCCTTGGCCTTCTCCAGAGCGGTGTTGGCATCGTCGCCCTTCTTGATGAAGTCCATCATCTTGCCCAGGTTGATGAACTCGTAACCGATGATCAGGTTGTCCTCATCCAGAGCGCAGCGGGTAACATAGCCCTCTGCCATTTCCAGATAACGGGGGCCCTTAACCTTAGTGGCAAACATGGTGCCGACCTGGCTGCGCAGGCCCTTGCCCAGGTCTTCCAGAGAAGCGCCCACTGCCAGGCCGCCCTCGGAGAACGCAGACTGGCTGCGGCCGTAGACGATCTGCAGGAACAGTTCCCGCATAGCGGTGTTGATAGCGTCACACACCAGGTCGGTGTTCAGCGCTTCCAGAATGGTCTTGCCGATCAGGATTTCGGAAGCCATAGCGGCGGAATGGGTCATGCCGGAGCAGCCCAAAGTCTCCACCAGAGCCTCTTCGATGACGCCTTCCTTCACGTTCAGGGTCAGCTTGCAGCAGCCCTGCTGAGGAGCGCACCAGCCGATACCATGGGTGAAACCGCTGATGTCCTTAATTTCCTTAGCCTGAACCCATTTGCCCTCTTCAGGAATGGGAGCGGGGCCGTGATAGGCGCCCTTGGCCACGGAGCACATATGCTGTACTTCTGCACTATAAATCATGGCAATTTTCCTTTCTTTCAAAAGACGTTTTTTCGCCTTTGGATTTACACAGTGGAAAACCGGGATTTTCCGCATATATTATACCGTCTGTCCGCGGACTTGTCAATTCCCAGGAAAGAGAAAATCAGTACAAAACGATCTATTCCCCTATTCTTGGACGGTTCTGACAAAAGCAGCGCGGTCGGTTGCTTTAAAATAGGCCGAGCCCGCCACCAGAACCTGGGCGCCGTTTTCCTTGCAGATTCCGCAGCTATGGCTGTCCACGCCGCCATCGACTTCCAGCAGGCATCCGGGATTGACTGCATCCAGCATAGTACGCAGCTGCCGCAGTTTGGGCATCATATCCTGCATGAATTTCTGTCCGCCAAAGCCGGGTTCCACTGTCATCACCAGAATCATATCACACAATTCCAGATATGGACGGGCTGCTTCCGCCGGGGTGCCGGGTTTCAGGGAAATGGCAGCTTTGCAGCCCAATTCCCGGATCTTCTCCAGGCAGGCAATGGTATTTTCCTGCGTATCCGCCTCGATATGAATGGTCAGCCAATCTGCGCCGGCCTGAACAAACTGCTCGGCATAACGGATGGGACGGTCGATCATCAGGTGCACATCCAGCGGCAATGTGGTTACCGGGCGGATGGCCTTGACCACCGGGATTCCGATGGTAATATTCGGCACGAAATTACCGTCCATAACATCCACATGTACCCAATCTGCCCCATTTTGCGCAATATTTCGGATGTCTCGTTCCAAGTTGGCAAAGTCCGCGGACAAGATGGATGGTGCAATTTTTGCCATATGCGGTATCTCCTTTTCTTCTGCAAGGCAGGGTCTGTATTTACTGTTACAATATCACAAGCGGTGTTAGAATGCAATATTTGGAATTTATTTCCTGAATACTTTTCCGAACCCATGCCATACTATTGCCGTAATCAAACAAAAGGAGGAAACAACTATGAACTGTCATGCCAACAAGTGCATCGAGTGCACCGTACAGCAGTGTGCTTACCACTGCGAGAACGAGAACTACTGCTCTCTGGACCGCATCCTGGTGGGTACTCACGAAACCAATCCTACCATGGATCAGTGCACTGACTGCAAGTCCTTCCGCCAAAAGTAAGTTTTTTCCCGCGGCAGCCTCCCGCTGCCGCGATTTTTCTTGACGAATCCGAAAGATGCCAGTATGATATTGTCACAATTTATAGTTCGTTTCCCCAGGATACATATTTTCTTCACATTTTTCCGCTATACTGGGCAAAGAAACGGTAAGGAGGATATTATATATATGGAGTCATTTGAAAATCAGAATTATCCCAATCCGGAAACGCCGCCGCAGCCGCCGGTGGATTCTGCAGTGGAGCAGCATAATCCCCAGGATGCGGCCGGAACCACTTCCGGTGCTTCCGGCAAAAGCTCCCCTTATGCGGATTCTCCTTTTGAAGTGAATCCCCAGCGTGGTGCTCCGGAATATACCTATCAGCCTCAAACTGCTCCCAAGCCTAAGAAACCCCGCAAGCCCCTGGGCAAACGGATTCTGGCCTGTGTTTTGGTTGTGGCACTGGTGGCAGGCGGCTGCCTCATTACCGCCTACACCATGAATGAATATTGGGAAGAGCGCAGCGAGGCCGCCATTGACCGATTGACAGAAAAAATCGACTCTCTGGAAAAGCAGATTGAGCAGGCGGCTCCCTTCAGCGGCGGTTCCGGCCATGCCCTGCCGGATACCGGCGATGTGCTGACCCCCAGCCAGCTCTACGCCTGGAATGTCAACAGCGTGGTAGCCATTTCCAGCACCGTTCAGGCCAGCGGAATGTATGGTCCGGCAGAGGCTTCCTCCTCTGGTTCCGGCTTTATTCTGTCCGAGGACGGTTATGTGGTCACCAACTACCATGTGATTCAGGATGCGGTTAACATCGACGTTGTGATGTACGACGGGACGGAATATGCCGCAGAAGTGGTAGGTTTCGATTCTACCAATGATCTGGCCGTGCTGAAAATCGAAGCAGAAGATCTGCCTGCCGCCGCTTTGGGCAGCAGCAGCGACCTGGTGATTGGCGATATGGTGGTTGCCATCGGCAATCCCCTGGGCGAATTGGCCGCCACCCAGACCGTGGGCTATGTCAGCGGCATCAATCGGGAAGTGGCTACCGACAGCACCATCATCAATATGATTCAGACCGACGCCGCCATCAACCCCGGCAATTCCGGCGGTCCTCTGTTTAACATGCGCGGAGAGGTCATCGGCATTACCACTGCCAAGTACTCCGGCACCACCGGTTCCGGTGCTTCCATTGAAGGCATTGGCTTTGCCATTCCCATGGATGATGTGCTTCCCATTATCAACGATCTGGTAGAGCACGGGTACGTCACCGGCGGTTATCTGGGTGTAACGGTGCAGAACACCGACGCTGACTCCGCTGCCATGTTTGGTCTGCCCACCGGCGCATACGTTCTGGAAGTAACGGAAGGCGGCAGCGCCGATCGGGCCGGAATCCAGCCGAAAGATATTATTACGGATTTGGGCGGGTACCAAGTTTCCAACATCACCGAACTTACCCGGGCCCTGCGCAACTTCAAAGGCGGCGACAGCACCACCGTCACCGTGATCCGCAGCGGTAAGGAAATCACCATGGACATTACCCTGGATGAAAAGCCTCAAGAACTTCCCACCCCCGCTACCCAGGAGACGGAGCCCGCCATGCCCAGTGACGGCAGCTATGAGGACTGGTTTAACTGGTTCTTTGGAGGCTAACCACTGCGTCCGTATCTTCCCCATTTCATGATTCCCCTTTTTCCGTGTGCATTTGAGGCGTGCCCCATGGATGGCACGCCTCTTTTTATCCGCCAAAATCAAAAGCCTGTGCGTCAGCGAATTGAATTTTTCCTCTTCCTGTGATATGGTATACCCATCCGTACAGAAAGGAGAATGGGAATGGATGCACATAAACTTCTGCTTGCGGACAGCAATGAAGATTTTTTGACTGCACTGGCGGAAATTCTTTCCCCGCAGTATCAGGTATTTACCAGCCGCAGCGGGAAAGAGGCCCTTCACATTCTCCAGCGGGAACAGTGCGGCGTGATGATTCTGGATCTGATGCTGACGGAGCTGGATGGAATCTCCCTGTTGGAACAGGCGGTTGCCCTGGGACTGAACCCCAAGGTTCTGGTAATGACGCCCCTGTTCAACGATTACATTCAGTCCGCTGCGGAGCGTTTGGGAGTCGCCTATCTGGTGTACAAGCCCTGCGATTTACACGCCGTTGCCAACCGGGTTGCAGATCTGAGCCATGGCCTGCGTCTTCCGGAGCCGGTGGACCCCCATTCCCAGATTCGCTCACTGCTCACGCAGCTCAGCGTATCCGCCAAATATCGGGGCTGCCGGTACCTGACAGAAGCCATCTATCTCATGGCTCAGGATTCCAGCCAATCGGTGACAAAGGAGCTGTATCCCGCCGTTGCCCAGATCTGCAACTGTGACGGCAGCAATGTGGAGCGCTCCATCCGCAGCGCATTGGATGTAGCCTGGAAAAAGCGCCAGCCATCCGTCTGGGAGTGCTATTTCCCCCTGCACAAGAAGCGGCCAACCAATGCCGAGTTTATTTCCCGCCTGGCAGAAATGATCCGTCTTTAATTCTGTTCCATTTCTCATTTCGACGGAATACTCTGCCAGGATTTGCATATGCTATAACAATCACTTTTCCTCGTACAGGAGGCTTAACATGCGAAAGAGAAGAAGATCCTCCCCCGCCCGGGCAGCAATGAAACTGCTGTGTCTGATGCTGGGGCTGATTTTAACAGTAATGGTGGGAGCAACTGCCTATTTTCAATATCAGACCGGCCTGCTTCCTTCCCTGGACTTAAGCAGCATCAGCGTATTTTCCGGGGAATCCTGGCATCTGCCGGAGCTGCCTTCCCTGAATCTGGGACAGTTCCTTTCCGGAACCGCTTCCAATCAAATCGGCGGCAGAGGCAGCAACATTGTCAATATTCTTCTGGTGGGTCAGGATCGCCGGGAAGGAGAGGAACGGGCCCGTTCCGATTCCATGATTCTGTGTACCTTCAACAAGAAAACCAAACAGCTGACCATGACCTCTTTCCTGCGGGATTTGTACGTCCCCATTCCCGGCTATGAATCCAATCGTATCAACAGCGCCTACGCCTACGGAGGAATCCCCCTGCTGGAGCAGACATTGCAGGAAAACTTCAATCTGCACATTGACGGCAGTGTGGAAGTGGATTTCAGCCAGTTTGCCAAGGTCGTGGATCTTCTGGGCGGAGTAGAGATGGAACTGCGGCAGGATGAGGCAGAAGTCATCAATTACGAGACAGGAAGCGAACTGTCCGCAGGTACTCACCGTCTTACCGGTGATCAGGCACTGGCCTACTCCCGCATCCGTAAACTGGACGCAGACGGAGACTTCAGCCGCACCAATCGTCAGAGAAAAGTAATCAGCGCTCTGATGGATGCCTACCGGGGCGCAGGGCTGACAACCATGCTGACCATGACCAAAAATATACTGCCCATGATTACCACGGATCTGAGCAATGTGGAAATTCTGATGTATGGCCTTGAACTGTTTCCCATGCTTTCCGATGCCCAGGTTGTCAGCCAATATGTCCCCGCAGCAGGGACATATTCCGATCAGTCCATCAACGGGATGTCTGTGCTGGTTCCCGATCTGGAAGCCAACCAGCAAATACTGCGGGAAACTCTGCTTGGAAATTAACTTTTTTTATTTCCAAAAAAGGAAATTATTTCCTGCAATATTACAGCAAAATGTTTCGATATTACCCATCGATAACCAATATCATCGGTAATTCAGAAAAAATTTCTTAAAATCTCGCATAACAGAATTGACAAAAACTGTAAACCAGTCTATAATGACTTCAAATCAAGGAGGTGTACGGGTGGAACTTACAAAAAGTGAAATGGAAATCATGGACGTTCTCTGGGACGCGCAAAAGCCGCTGTCCCGCGCAGATCTGCTGGCTCGTTCTGAGGAGAAGACCTGGAAGGACAGCTCTGTGCATATTCTGCTGAATGGTCTGCTGCAAAAAGGTGCGATTCAGGAAGCCGGGTTGGTAAAACGGAGCAAGACCTATGGTAGAGTCTTTGTTCCGACTCTGACACGGGAAGAGTACTTTGCAACTACCATCTTCTCCCATCGTCATAAGCCCAACATTCTGGGATTGTTTGAAGCGTTACTGCGTCGGGAGGATATCACCAGCGACGAGCTGAAGCAGATCGCCGCCATGGTGGAACAACGGAATCATTGATTTCCTCAGGAGCTGCCAAGTGCGGCTCCCTTTTTTTCTCACGCATTGTTGAAATTGCAAAATTTATAGTCGGTTTATGTACAAAATGGCGTTTTGTCATTGACAAGGCCCCTTCGGCGATGTATAGTAGTCAAGGTCAATTCCTGGCACCGAGGTGTGCCGTCTGGAGGAAAAAGTATGCTCAAAACAAGTGATCTGTTTGATTTGTCCCACTCCATGGCAGGAACCTACCTGTCTGATTTTGAACTGCCCTGGCAGGCTCTGGGGGGGATCAAATCCCTGATTCTTTCCCTTGGCAGCCAGCTGGGCGAAGATTACAACCAGATTCAGCCCAATGTATGGGTACATAAAACCGCTGTTGTGGCGCCTACCGCTTACCTGGGTGCGCCTTGCATCATCGGTGCAAATACCGAAGTACGCCACTGTGCCTTCATCCGCGGCTCGGCCCTGGTGGGTGAGAACTGTGTGGTCGGCAACTCCGTAGAACTGAAAAATGTGATTTTGTTTGACAATGTGCAGGTACCCCACTACAACTATGTGGGCGACAGCATTCTGGGATACAAATCCCACATGGGCGCAGGCAGCGTCACTTCCAATGTCAAGTCCGACAAGACCCTGGTGGTGGTGAAAAACGGCGAAGAGCAGATTCCCACCGGGCTGAAGAAATTCGGCGCCATGCTGGGTGATTTTGTGGAAGTCGGCTGCAACAGCGTACTCAATCCCGGCACGGTCATTGGCAGACACACCAACATCTACCCCACTTCCTGCGTCCGGGGCATGGTTCCGGCAGACAGCATCTGGAAAACCGGCGGCGTGGTTGTTGCCAAGAAGTAAGTTTTTCCGCATTTTCGATCCTCTTTTATGTGAAAGGAGCTTATTCCTATGGGAAAGTATTTCGGAACTGACGGCTTCCGGGGCGAAGCCAACTGCAATCTGACCGCCGATCATGCCTTCAAGGTCGGCCGTTTCCTGGGTTGGTATTACACCCAGCTGCGCCGGCGCAACGGAAGCGATGGTCCTGCCCGGATTGTCATCGGCAAGGACACCCGCCGCAGCAGCTACATGTTTGAGTACAGCCTGGTAGGCGGTCTGGTTGCCTCCGGTGCCGACGCTTATTTGCTGCACGTCACCACTACCCCGTCGGTTGCCTATGTGGTTCGTACCGAAGGCTTTGAGTGCGGCATCATGATTTCCGCCAGCCACAATCCTTACTATGACAACGGCATCAAGCTCATCAACGGCTTTGGCGAGAAAATGGACGAAAGCGTCATTACCCTGGTGGAAGCCTATCTGGACGGTCATCTGGAAGCCTTTGGCCGCAGCTGGGAGGAACTGCCCCTGGCCAAGCGGGATCAGATCGGCCGTACTGTGGACCATGTGGCAGGACGTAACCGCTACATTGGGTATCTGATTTCCCTGGGTCTGTACTCTTTCAAGGGATTGCGGGTTGGTCTGGACTGCGCCAACGGCTCTTCCTGGAATATTGCCAAGTCTGTTTTCGACGCTCTGGGCGCCAAGACCTATGTAATCAACGCAGAGCCTGATGGATACAACATCAACACCAACGCCGGCTCTACCCACATCGAGGTACTTCAGCGCTATGTAGTGGAGAATGGTCTGGATGTGGGCTTTGCCTACGACGGCGACGCCGACCGCTGCATGTGCGTCGATGAAAAGGGCAATGTGATCACCGGCGACCATATCCTCTATCTGTACGGCAAGTACATGAAAGAGCGGGGCAAACTGATGATGAACACTGTTGTCACCACCGTCATGTCCAACTTCGGACTGTACAAAGCTTTCGACGAGCTGGGCATCGACTACGCCAAAACCGCTGTGGGCGACAAGTATGTCTACGAGTACATGATGGCCAACGGCTGCCGTCTGGGCGGTGAACAGAGCGGTCATATTATCTTCTCCAAATACGCTTCCACCGGTGACGGTATTCTAACCTCCCTGAAGGTCATGGAAGTCATGCTGGCCAAGAAGAAGCCCCTGAGCCAGCTGTGTGAAGGATTCACCTTCTATCCCCAGGTTCTGAAAAATGTCCGGGTGGCCGACAAGGCTGCTGCTCAGGCTGACCCTGATGTCCAGGCTGCTGTGGCAGAAGTGGCTGCAAAACTGGGCGACAGCGGACGGATCCTGGTACGGGAGTCCGGCACCGAGCCTGTGATTCGGGTTATGGTGGAAGCTCCTACCAAGGCCGTTTGCGAAGACAATGTGGATTATGTGGTAGAGGTGATTCGCCGCAAAGGTCACGTTGTGTAATTGAAAAATGTCCCTCGGGCGCTGCAGAGACTGCGGCGCCCGTTTTTGTGCTTCCCTGGATTTTGCGGGACTGGGGTATTTTTAAGGTTGCAATGCCCTTCTTGTTATGATAAAATGAGTACAATTGTACTCTGGAGGGAAAACATGGACGACGAGAAGCTCAAATATCAGATCGGTGCCAACATCGCCGCCTATCGCAAGCAGGCTGGGCTGACACAGGTCGGTTTGGCAGAGAAATTGAATTATTCTGACAAGGCGGTTTCCAAATGGGAACGGGGCGAATCTGTGCCGGATGTGCTGACCTTGATGGTGCTGTCTGAACTGTTTGGTGTGACAGTCAACGACCTGCTGGCAGACCCCGATACCCTGCCTGACAACCCCGGAACCCTGGAAAAGGCAATGACCCAGGTTTCGGAGAAGGCGCTGAAACGAAAAGCCAACAAAAATGTGATTCTGGCCCTGTCGTCCACCCTGGTTTGGTTTGTGGCGCTGCTGGCCTTCGTGATTCTGTCCTCGTTTGACTTTTTGGACCGGTACAGCTATTTGCTGTTTTTCTATGCCATCCCCGCCAATGCCATTGTGCTGCTGAGTCTGCGCTCGGCCTGGCACGATTTCCGCTGGAATCAGGCGCTGATTACCGGCATCGTCTGGGGCAGTTTGCTGAGCATTTATGTGACGCTGCTGGTGGTGCTGCAATACAATTTCTGGAAGGTTTTTCTGCTGGGGATTCCCGGTCAGATTGCCATTTTCCTGTGGTTCCGGATGTTCCGTCCGGCAAAAGAGACAGAAAGGATGCCTGAAAATGGATAAGACGCAGCTTCGCCGGTTTATCCGGGAACAAAAGAGGGCCATGTCTGAAGAAGAGATTGTCCAGCGCAGCGCTCGGCTGGCACAGTTGTTTGCCGCCACCCCTGCTTATCAGGCTGCCAAAACCATCTACGGCTATCTTTCCTACAATCAGGAAGTCAGAACCATGCCCATTCTGGAGCAGGCTCTGCGGGATGGGAAACGGGTAGCGGTTCCCAAGGTCTATGGCGAAGAAATGCGTTTTCTGTATCTGGATGACCTGAGCCTGGTTTCCAAAGGTTACGGCGGTATCCCGGAACCCATTGCCGACGAACCGGTTGCCGATGACAAGACCGCCCTGGTGCTGATGCCCGGGCTGGCCTTTGACCCGGAGGGACACCGGATTGGATACGGCGGGGGATTTTATGATAAATTTTTGGCCGCAGAGCCGAATCACCCCACTTTGGCGCTGTGCTACGACTTTCAAGTTTTGCCCAACCTGGAAACTGACCCCCATGATATTCCCGTGGACCAGGTTCTCTGGGCTTGAATGGGCAAAAAACGGCTTCGCAGCTTTGCAGGAGAGAAACAATGGAACTGATTGGGATTTTACTGGTGGCCGGCCTGGTTCTGGGGCTGTGCTATCTGATTGACAAAGCTTTTACCAAAGCCTTCCGCAGCAAGGCTCAGCACCGCTCCGGGCTGGCTGTCCGGGCCAACAAACGATATGGTGTTTTTGGTGTCATCTTATCGGTTTTGGGTATCCTGGGCTTTTTTACCGGTCTTACTGACGGTAAGGTGCTTCTGATCGGCGGCATCATTGTGCTGCTGATGGGATTGGGCCTTGCGGTGCACTACTTAAGTTTCGGCATCTTTTATGATGGCGAAAGCTTTCTGCTCTCCCGGTTCGGGAAAAAAGATCGGGAATACCGTTATCAGGAGATTCAGGGGCAGAAACTGTATCTGATTCAGGGCGGTGCCATCCTGGTAGAGCTGTATATGACCGACGGAAGCAGCGTCAGCGTGCAGTCTTCCATGGACGGTGTGTATCCCTTCCTGGATACCGCCTTTGCCGGCTGGTGTCTGCAAACCGGCCGTGACCCGGAAAGCTGCACTTTCCACGACCCGTCTCAGAGCCTGTGGTTTCCCACCATGGAGGATGTGTAATTATGGCACACATTCCCAGTGGCACCACTGCTCAGCTGGAACTGGTAACCTTTCAGCAAGCGCTGGAGGCTGCCAATACCCCTTCTGAGGAATACGACATTCACAAATGGCTTTACGCCCCTAATTTTTACTCGGAATACCGGTACATACTGGGAACCCGGGGGAAAAATCCTCTGATTTGTGTGGGCATTAACCCCTCCACCGCACGCCCGGACGCTCTGGACAACACGCTGAAGTCCGTGGAGCGGATTGCCTTGGGCAACGGATTTGACAGTTTTCTCATGTTCAATGTCTATGCCCAGCGTGCAACCAATCCGAACACCATGGAAAAAAGCTGTAACCCCAGGCTGCATCAGGAGAATCTGGAAGCGTTCCGTTATGTGCTTTCCCTCTCCCCTCATCCTGCGGTCTGGGCTGCCTGGGGCGCCGTGATTGAAAAGCGCAACTATCTGCCCCAGTGTCTCCAGGATCTGCTCCGGGCCGGTCAGGATTACGGCGCACGCTGGTACTGCGCCGGGGCCATTACCAAAAAAGGCCACCCCCACCATCCGCTGTATCTTCGCAAGGACGAGCAGCTTCGTCCCTTTGATGTGCAGGCCTACCTGGAGAACCTTTGATTTGCCATAAGATACCACCAGCGGGGGCTATCCCCGCTGAAACTTTTAGGAGGAACAGAAAATGAAACTGGTCATCGCTTCGGACATTCACGGCAGCGCTTTCTGGTGCCGGAAACTATGTGATCTGGTAGACGCAGTTCAGCCGGACAAGCTGATTCTATTGGGGGATCTTCTTTACCACGGGCCCAGAAATGACCTTCCCCGGGATTACGCACCCAAAGCAGTCATTCCCATGCTCAGTCAGTATCAGGATAAGATTCTCGCAGTTCGTGGCAATTGCGAGGCCGAAGTAGATCAAATGGTTCTTCCCTTCCCCTGTATGGCAGAGTATTCTCAGCTGTACGTCGATGATACGGTGTTTTTCCTGACCCATGGACATCATGCCAGCCCGGATCAGCTTCCCTCCCTGCCTCAGGGCAGCGTCTTTTTAAGCGGCCACACCCATGTAAAGCTGGACGAAGTACACAGCGGCATCCGCTGCCTGAATCCCGGCAGCGTCTCAATTCCCAAAGACGGAAGCAACAGCTGCCTGATTTACGAAAACGGAACCTTCACGTTCCGGATTTTGGAGGAATAACCATGTTTTCCACAGAATGTGACACCTGTTGGTACTATGATTATGATGAAGAATATGACGAATATTACTGCATGATGGATCTGGATGAGGATGAAGTATACCGCATTCAGTCCTCAGTCAGTCAGCATTGTCCCTTCTATCGGCAGGGGGATGACTATACCCTTGCAAGGAGACAATGAGCATGAAACGTTTGTTTTTTCTGCTTTGTGTCTGTTTGCTGCTGAGTGGGTGTGTGGAATCCGCAGCAGCGGGAACTACACCTGCTGCCACGACCAGTGCAGCACTTCCCACCCAAACGCAGTCAGATACCCCCACGCAGGCCAACGATGAACCCTTTCAGGCTCTGTCCTCCCAGGCACCGGACGGGTACTGTCTGCATTTCTTCCATAAGGGGCTGCTGCTGTTTTCCGGCAGTGAAAGCACCACCCTGACTCTGCTTCAGGGAGAAGATCTTTCTGTTTCGGCTTCCGTTTCTCTGGAATTTTTCCTGAGTGCTGACGATCCCTCCATCCGTATCTGGGAGAATGCCCTGTCGTATTTTGATCCGGTACAGCAGAAAACCGTCGTACTGGATGCTGCACTACAGGAAGTTGCCAGCATTGCCGCTCCCGATGGACTGGTGGGAAGTCCCGTACTCTCCTCTGACCGGAACGTATTGTATTACTGCACCGCCAATGCCCTTCGGGCCTGGGATCTGAGAACCGGAATCCGTCGGCTGATCAGAGGATTCTCTTATCCCAGCCAAAGTGTCAGCGCTCTGCATCTGCATGATACGGTAGTTCAGTGCAGCGTTCAGGAAGGAACCCAAATGCGTACCTTGCTGATTTCCGTGAAAGACGGACGTCTGGCAGCGGAACACGACGGCCCGGTTTCGCTGACGACCCAAGGGAACCACTACTACGCCTCTTTCCTCAGCGGTACCGTACAGGCACTGGTCTTTGGTGACACCAGCCAGTCTCCTCAGATGCTGACGCCGGATGGGCCGTTTACTCAGTGGTATTTCCTCCCCTCTCTCCACGGCGTGGTAACGGGCCAGGAAGCGGAGGATGGAAGCACGGAGCTTTCCTATTTTGATTTGTCTACCGGAGAAAAAGCGGCCTCCCTTTCCTTGGAAAGCCAGCACCGGCTTGTCAGCGCTGCAGGTGACAGCCAGCAGGTATATCTTCTGTTATATGACGAGCAGAACCCCGGCACCACACTCTGCCGCTGGGATATCACTGGTCAAGCCGCCGGAGAGCAATCCTACACCAGCGCCTACTCCGCCGACAGCGTTGCTTTGGCCCAATGCCAGCAAACGGCCAGGGAAATGAGCGAAAAGTACGGCATTGAAATTTTGATTGGGCCGGAAGCTGCCGCCGTTCAGCCCTGGGACTATAACCTGGAAGCAGAGACGTTGGTATCCGTCTTGCAGCAGGAGCTGAATCTGCTGGACCAGCGGCTGCAGAAGTATCCTCCGGAAATCCTATCCGCCACCGCTGCTGACTTTTCCAGTCTGAAACTCTGCATCGTCCGCTCCTTGACCGGAACGGCGGAATCCGGCAGTCTGGACAGTGCCAATGGGCTGCATTTTGACAGCGACGGGGATGCCTATATTGTACTGGCTGCGGGAGAATACGCAGAGCAAGCCCTTTACCATGAGCTGTTTCATGTCATGGAAACCCACATTCTCAATCACAGCACCGCTTTCGATCAGTGGGAAACCCTGAATCCGGCAGGCTTTTCCTATGATTGCGACTTTGAGAAAAACGAACAGCGAGACCCGGAAACCTACCTGACCGGGGAAGATCGGGCCTTTGTGGATACCTATTCCATGAGCTTTCCCGCCGAAGATCGGGCCAGAATTATGGAGTACGCCATGCTCCCCGATGGCGAAGAACATTTCCAAAGCCCCACCATGCAGGCAAAGCTTTTGACAGTCTGTCAAGGCATTCGGGAAGCCTATGGCCTGGAATCGGAGGATACCGTTTTCCCCTGGGAGCAGTATCTGAGCAGCACTTTCCAATCGTGAACCCCTTTGACACAACTACACCCCACTTTCCCATCACAGGAAAGTGGGGTGTTTGTTATGTAGTTCAGTCTTCCGGGAAGAGTTTGTCGTAGCAATACTTGATAATGGCTTTCCGGGTAATAATGCCGATGAATGCGCCATAGTCATCCACTACGGGAACGAAGTTCTGACGGGATGCCCGCTCCACCAGATCATGCATGGAGGCCGTGATCCGAACCGGGAGATTGTCTTTCCGACGGGAAATCTCCATGATTCGCCGTGCTTCTGCCTGCCGCATATCCATGTAGCACATATTCTTCATTGCCCACAGCAAATCGCCTTCTGTCAGCGTCCCCCGATATTCTCCCCGGCGGTTCAGAATTGGGATGGCGGTATAGCCCGCTGACTCCATCTTCTCCAATGCCTGCCGGATGGAATAGTCATCATAAAGGTATGCACACATAGCCTTGGGTGTCAGAAAAAACAATATACTGTTCATAGGGTTCTCCTTTTCGGTCTAAGGCAGGCTGTATCCCCCGCCTCCTGTATCATTATAGCACACCCTCAGCAGAAAAGTATGAAATTTTCTTGTTAATTTGCTCGGCTGCCGCCAAAATTCACGCCCTGTTTTTGTTCAAACTGCGCATCACTCACCGAAGGTAAATTCTGTGCAGTCAAAGGTTGCAAAATAATCCCGGGTTGTCTCCGCGCGGCGGATCAACTGGAAGGTTCCGTCCTCCTTCAGAAGTACCTCCGCAGAACGAAGCTTTCCGTTATAATTATATCCCATGGAATAGCCGTGGGCACCGGTATCATGGATGGCCACAATGTCGCCCACCTCAATTTCCGGCAAGCTGCGTTCGATGGCAAACTTATCGTTATTTTCGCACAGACCGCCGGTGACATCGTAAACGTGATCCAAAATGGCATCCTCTTTGCCCAGAACGGTAATATGGTGATAGGCTCCATACATGGCAGGACGCATCAGATCCGCCGCACAGGCATCCAGGCCAACATACTCCCGGTAAATGTGCTTCTGGTGCAGCACTGTGGCAATCAAATGGCCGTAAGGCGCCAGCATAAACCGTCCCAGCTCCGTATAAATCGCCACATCATCCATCCCCTGGGGCGTCAGAATCTGCTGATACCGCTCCCGAACGCCCTGACCAATAATCTGAATATTACTGGAAGGCTGCTCCGGACGGTAATCCACACCAATGCCGCCGGAAAGATTGATAAAGGCAATGTGGGCCCCGGTAGCATTCCGCAGCCGGACAGCCAGACGGAACAGCTGACTGGCCAGTTCCGGATAGTACTCATTGGTAGTAGTATTGGAAGCCAGGAAAGCGTGGATGCCAAAGTGCTTGGTGCCCAGTTTCATCAGTCGATTGATAGCCCCCGCCATCTGATCTTCCGTCATGCCATACTTGGCATCCCGAGGCATATCCATAATGGTATTGCCCAGGGAGAAGGAGCCGCCGGGATTATACCGCAGACAGACGGTCTCCGGCACGTTTCCATCCGTAATCCGGGCCAGAAATTCTACATGAGTAGAATCATCCAGGTTGATATAAGCCCCCATTTCATAGGCCTTGCGCATATCCTTTTCCGGCGTCACATTGGAAGAGAACATCACATCATGGCCGGTGACGCCCACCGCTTCTGCCAGCAGCAGCTCTGTATAGGTGGCGCAATCGCAGCCGCAGCCCTCCTCCTTCAGAATCCGCACAATATAGGGGTTGGGGGTGGCTTTCACGGCAAAATACTCCCGGAACCCCTTGTTCCAGGAAAAGGCCTCCTTCAGCGCCCGGGCATTTCTGCGGATGCCGGCCTCATCGTAAATATGAAAGGGGGTAGGAATCTGCTGCTTGATTCTCTGCGCCTGCTGCAATGTGAGAAAGGGGGTCTTTTTCATATTTCATATCCTCTTTTCTATGGTGGTTTCCCAACAAAAAATCCCTGTGCCGCCGACACAGGGAAAACACTCCGCTTTGCCCCGGCAGCACAACATCACATGGATGACAGTTCTGCGCATATTCTGCGCAGCCCCAGGAAAAGCCCGCTTGGCATCAGACAAATCCTTCGGCGAAAACACCTTTCATCTCCCGGCTCTTGCCACTCCGGAAGTGTACTAATTGTTTTCGCGACCTCAGCCGTAGTACAACTGATTGTATGTTATGCGCCCTTATTTGTCAACCCCATTTTCCTTCTCTACCGGGAGTAGAATCTGCCTTTTCCCTGTGTAGAGCGAGAATTTTCAATCGTAGGACTATAAATTTCAAAATTGTGCTATAGTGAAAGTATCAAAATACAGGAAATGAGGATGTTTATGAAGCGAACAAAATTGTCCGACCGAAGCCTTCCCGATTACACCAAAGGGGAAGAAATTACCAATATGGTTACCCATATTATTGGCGGTGTGCTGGGAATCGTCGCATTGGTTCTATGTATTCTACAGGCCGCAGGAAACGGCAATGTATACGGCATCGTTTCCTCTGCCATTTATGGAACCACCATGATTCTCACCTTCACCATCTCCAGCGTATATCACGGGCTGCGCCCCAACCTGGGCAAGAAAGTCATGCAGGTCATCGACCATTGCACCATTTACTTTTTGATTGCGGGGACCTACACCGCCATTGTGTTGTCCGCACTTCGTCCGGTATACCCCAAGCTGGCCTGGGGCTTGTTCGCCTTTGAGTGGACCATGACGCTGGTGGCCGTCGTCTTTACTGCCATTGATTTGAAGCAGTATGCCGTTTTCTCTATGGTCTGCTACATCGGCATGGGCTGGGCCGTGATCCCCTTCTACCGCCAGGTGCTGGAAGTACTGACCATGCCCGGATTTCTGCTGCTGCTTTCCGGCGGCATCGCCTATACCATTGGCTCGGTTCTGTATGGCCTTGGGAAAAAGCGCAAGTGGATGCACTCTGTGTTTCATCTGTTTGTCAATCTGGGAGCGCTGCTTCAATTCTTGGCTGTTCTGCTTTACGGTCTGTAATCCAGTTTGCCTGTTTCCGGAGGATTTGTTTCTATATTGTCGGAAACGACTAACAGCCGCTATGTTTTTTGTAAGTTTTTGACAAATAACACGATACAGATTCTACGTTGTTCACAAAAAGTTAAAATTTCTCCTTCTGCCCATTGCCAAATCCAGGAATGCGTACTATAATCCCCGTGTACGGAGTTTCATACTTCGGAATAAATTTTAGGAGGAAGACTATGGTTACGTTTATTCTCTCCATCGCGCTCCTGGTATTGGGTTACGTGTTTTACGGCAAACGCGTAGACCGGATTTTCGGTTCCGATGACCGGGAAACACCCGCCATTACTCTGAATGACGGTGTTGACTTTGTCCCCATGAAGGGTTGGAAAATTTTCCTGGTTCAGCTGCTGAACATCGCTGGTCTGGGCCCCATCTTCGGTGCTCTGAACGGTGCTCTGTTTGGCCCCATCGTGTATCTGTGGATCGTCTTCGGTACCATTTTTGCCGGCGGTGTCCATGACTACATGTGCGGCATGCTGTCCATGCGCCACGAAGGCGCCAGCATTTCCGAGATCACCGGTAAATACCTGGGCAATGTTATGCTGCAGGTTATGCGTGTGTTCTCCGTTGTTCTGCTGGTCATGGTCGGCGTTGTGTTCTCCAAGGGTCCTGCCGGTCTGCTGGCTATGCTGACTCCTGAGAGCCTGGACGCTACCTTCTGGCTGTGGGTCATCATCGTCTACTACTTCATCGCGACCTTCGTTCCCATCGACAAGGTGATCGGCAAGGTTTACCCCCTGTTCGGTATCTGCCTGATCGTCATGGCTGTGGGCGTCGCCGGTGTTCTGATGTTCTCCGGTGACTACAAGATGCCCGAACTGTGGAACAACTTCTCCAATCAGCATGCAGCCGGCACCAATGTATGGCCCTTCATGTTCATCACTGTGGCCTGCGGCGCTATCTCCGGCTTCCATGCCACTCAGTCCCCCATGATGGCTCGCTGCTGCACCAGCGAGAAGCAGGGCCACAAGGTCTTCTACGGCGCCATGGTTGCTGAGGGTGTCATCGCTATGGTTTGGGCTGCCGCTGGTGTTTCCTTCTACGAAAACAGCCAGGCTCTGCTGGAAGCAGGCGCCGGTGTCAACGCCGTCGTCTATGAAATCTGCAACACCACCATGGGCAAGCTGGGCGGCGTTCTGGCTATGCTGGGTGTTATTGCCTGCCCCATCACCTCCGGTGATACCGCTTACCGCAGCGCTCGTCTGACTCTGGCTGACTGGTTCAAGATCGACCAGAAGGATTGGAAGAAGCGTCTGCTGCTGACCGTGCCTCTGCTGGGAGTCGGTGCTGCTATTTGCCAGATCGACTACTCCGTGGTATGGCGTTACTTCTCCTGGTCCAACCAGACTTTGGCTATGATCGCTCTGTGGGCTGCTGCTATGTACCTGGTACAGAACGGTAAGAACTACTGGATGTGCGCTGTTCCTGCCACTTTCATGACCGGCGTATCCATTACTTACTTCTTTGCCGCTCCTGAGTGCATGGGCCTGCTGTGGAAGCCCATGGGCATCCCCTACAGCACCTACTACCCCATCGCCATTGTAATTGGTCTGGTAGCCGCTGTTGCCTTCCTGCTGCTGTTCCAGAAGAAGGCCGCCGCTTACAAGACTCCTTTGGCTAAGTAAATGACCGCTGGCAGCGAACCAAAAGTTCGCTGCCAGTTTTCTTAAGCGCAAAAAGAACCTCCTGCCAAATTCATGGCAGGAGGTTTGTTTTACTCTTTGGTTTCCTCAAATCCATCAAACAGGGCTGTGGAAGAGGCATCCTCTACCTTCTGACCCTTCATCAGGGCCTCAAATTGCTCGCCTGTCATGGATTCTTTCTCCAGGAGGAAGTCCACCACCTGGTGGAGTTTGTCGGCATTATCTCTGAGAATCTGCTTGCACTGATCATACGCTTTGTCAATCAGGGCTTTGACTTCATCATCGATGGTACCGGCTACCTTTTCCGAATAGCTCTTGGTAGTCTGGTAGTCCCGCCCGATGAAGACCTCTCCGCCGTCCAGATAGGATACGCTACCCAGCTTTTCGCACATGCCGTACCGGGCTACCATGTCCCGGGCCAGCTTGGTTGCCCGATCAATGTCATTGGAAGCACCGACGGAGATATCACCCAGGAACAGGGCTTCCGCCACGCGGCCGCCAAGCAGGGATACAATCTGTTCGTACATCTGATTGCGGGTCAGGTTGGCAGAATCATCCACAGGCAGGTACCAGGTAGCGCCCAGAGAATTTCCCCGTGGTATGATGGTAATGTGCCGCACCGGGTCGTGGGTGGGCAGATTGTACATGGCAATGGCATGGCCGGCCTCGTGAATTGCAGTTTCCTTCAAATCCTTCCGGGTCTGTACCCGGCTCTTTTTGGCGGGGCCTGCGGTGATCTTCATCAGGGCTTCGTTCAGATCTTCCATGGTCAGCACCGGACGGTTGTCTCTGGCTGCCATGATGGCTGCTTCGTTAAGCAGATTGCTCAGATCTGCGCCGGTGAAACCGGCAGTGGAGCGAGCCACGGTTTTCAGGTTCACGGAAGCATCCAGCTTTTTGCCCTTGGCATGGACTTTCAGGATTTCCTCCCGGCCCTTTACATCCGGACGGCCCACATGAATCTGCCGGTCAAAGCGGCCGGGGCGAAGCAGTGCCGGGTCCAGAATGTCCGGCCGGTTGGTTGCCGCCAGAACGATGATGCCCTCGGTCCGGCTGAAACCGTCCATTTCTACCAACAGCTGGTTCAAGGTCTGTTCTTTTTCGTCGTGACCGCCGCCCAGGCCAGAGCCGCGCTTGCGGCCTACTGCGTCAATCTCGTCAATGAAGATAATGGCGGGAGCGATCTTCTTTGCCTGCTCAAACAGGTCCCGGACACGGCTGGCACCCACACCGACATACATTTCTACAAAGTCGGAACCGGAGATGGACAGGAACTGCACATCCGCCTCTCCCGCCACCGCTCTGGCCAGCAGGGTCTTACCAGTACCGGGAGGGCCAACCAGCAGCATACCGTGAGGAATCCGGGCGCCGATCTCCGTAAACTTTTCGGGATTGCGCAGGAAATCCACCACTTCCTGCAATTCATCCTTCTCTTCATCGGCACCGGCTACGTCGGCAAAGGTTACTTTCTTTCCTTCGGGAACCCCCAGCACTGTCCGGGCTTTGCCAAAATTGCTCAGAGGGTTCGAATTATTTGCCCGGTTCATAAAGATTGCCCAGATGAACAGGATTACCAGCCCGGCAATGACCAGGGGCAGAATCAATTCATAGGGGGAAAATCCTTCATCCGGAACAAAGTGATAGTATTCCAGCACACCAGCCTGCTTTTGCTCGCTCAGCAGCTGTCCCATCTCCTCGAGGAAAAATTCTGGTTCGGCCAGAGCTGCCACCAGGGTGGTTTCCCCGTTATAAGGTGTGTACAAGTTAAGTTCGATCAGATCATCCTCCACCACAAAACTCCGAACCTGCTCCTGCTGGAACAGCTCCACAATTTCAGAATAGGGAATCTGATTCACCTCTTTGTTCAGCAGTTCCTTTGCCCAGGTAAAAATGGCAATCAGGACTACCAAGTAAACAATCAGAGGTATGAATCTACGGTTCTTCAATGGGCGCGTTCTCCTTACTTTTCATATACTTCCGGCTTCAAAATGCCGACAAAGGGAAGGTTGCGATATTTTTCATTATAATCCAGACCGTAACCAACCACAAATTCATTGGGGATGGTAAAGCCCACATAATCTGCCTGCAGCGTTACGCCGGGATTTCTGCGCTCGGGTTTGTCCAGAAGGGTGCAAATCTTCAAGGATGCGGGTTCCTTGGATTTCAGGTGCTCTACGGTGTAGCTCAGGGAATTGCCGGTATCAAAGATATCCTCCAGAATCAGTACATGCCGTCCCTTGATATCCGTGGTAATATCCTGGCGCACCGTCATTCCGGAAGAATTGGTTCCTTTATAGGAAGAAATCCACATAAAGTCAATTTGGCTGGGGACCTTGATCTGACGGATCATGTCGGCGTAGAAAACCACCACGCCCTTCAGCACGCCCACGATTACTGGGTTTTTATCCGCGTACTCGGCGGTCAAAATCTGTCCCAGCTGGGCAATGCGCTCTTGAATCTGTTCCTCCGTCAGCAGGATCTTCTGAATATCTTTTTCCATATTACTCTCCCTTTCTTTCTGTCTTTTGAAAACAGATGGTCACGGCAGGCAGCGATGCTGCCGCACGATCACAATGAACACCAATGGAATATACACCCAAAATCCCCGCTTCATCGCAAACAACCGGAATCTGCTGCCGCTGGGCAGCGGGGATTTTGTAATCAATGAACAACTTTTTCAGCGGTTTGCTCCCGCCGGGACGGCGTAAAACATCACCGGGCTGCCTGTGGCGCAGAAGGATCTCCCCTTGCGGGTGAACCGTGAAGCAATCGGCTGTCTGCACCAACGAAGACGCGGGGAAACAAGTCACCCGCAGCCCCGGCAGCTCCACTTCCCCGGGACATGTCAACACACAGCTTTCCCAGTCGGGAACCTCTTGCAGCACTTCCAGCCGCTCGTACTTTCTCGACAGCGTTACGCCGCCGGGGAAGGCAGCTCTGGCAGAGGGATTTTCGGAGAAAACCAGAGACTCTGCCAGGGAAATATGGGTTTGCTCCGGCTCTTTTACCCCGTTTTGTTTCAAAAACAGTTCCAGCATCCGGCTTCGCTGGCTGCGGGACATGGCAGCGAGCTCAGAAACATCCGGCAGTTGGTCAAACTGGGAAAGTTTCGCAAGCTGTTTTTCATCTTCCCGAAGCCGCAGAGCCATTTGAGATAGATTTTCGGAGATGCGGGGGTTTTCCTGCCGCAGCAGCGGCATCATATGATGGCGGATGCGGTTGCGCAGAAACCCATCGCTGCCGTTGGAGCTGTCCTCCACATGGGAAAGGCTCCACTCTTCCAGAAAGTCTTCCACTTCCTGTCGGGTAATGGTGAGCATGGGGCGGATCACATTTCCCTGAACGGGAGAAATTCCCCCCAGGCCTTTCAGTCCCGTTCCCCGAATCAAGTGCATCAGCACCGTCTCTGCATTGTCATCCGCAGTATGGGCGGTGGCAATTTTTCCGGGAAGACTCTTTAAAAAAGTGTAGCGGGCATCCCGGGCGGCGGCTTCCAGGCCCTTTTTCCCGGCAGTAATTCTGCCCTGGCCCAAATGCAGCGGAATGTCAAATTGGTGGCAGAGCGACCGGACAAATGCTTCATCCCGATCGGACTCATCGCCGCGCAAATGGTGGTTAAAGTGAGCTGCTTCCAGGGTAATCTGTTCTTTTTCCTTCAGCAGATACATTGCAAACAGCAGCGCCACAGAATCAGCACCGCCGGAAACAGCGCAGATCACCCGGTCCCCAGGCTGCAGCATCTCCTGCTCCCGTAGAAAGCACCGCAGTTTATTCAGCATGCTTCCACTCCCGATCCGCAAAGGTCTGGTACTGGCCAATCCATTGCAGCTTCACCGTTCCGGTTTCGCCGTGACGGTTTTTTGCCACGATACACTCGGCAACGCCTTTGTCTTCCGAGTTTTCATTATAATATTCGTCCCGGTACAGGAACATGACGGAGTCGGCGTCCTGCTCGATAGCGCCGGATTCTCGAAGGTCGGACAAAATGGGCCGTTTATCCGTTCGGCTTTCCACCGCACGGGACAACTGGCTCAGACAAATGACCGGTACGTTCAGTTCCTTTGCCATAATCTTCAACGAACGGGAAATTTCGCCAACCACTACCACGCGGTTTTCGCTATTCTTGCCGTAACCGGAGCCTTGCATCAGCTGCAAATAGTCAATGACCACCAATCCCAGATTGTCCAGCCGGCGGCACTTGGCATTGATGTCCGCCACCGTAACGGTAGGATTGTCATCAATACGGATATCCGTTTGACTCAGAGCAGCGGAGGCCATGCACAATTTGGTCCATTCTTCTTCGCTGAGTTTGCCGGTAGCCAACTTTTGCAGTTCCACAAAGCTTTCAATGGCCAGAAGACGCATAGCCAGCTGCTCACGGGACATTTCCAGGTTGAAAACCGCCACGGTTTTTTTATACTTTTTCGCCACATTGATGCCAATGTTCAGGGCAAAGGCAGATTTACCCATGGCGGGACGGGCTGCCACCAGCAGAAGGTCGGATTTGTTCAGGCCGTTGATTTTGGTATCCAGATCCCGCATACCGGTACTCAGACCGGGAATCAGAGAATCCGACTGGGCCAGTTCTGTCAGCCGGTCAAAAACCTTATGCAGGGTGGTTCCGATATGTTCCAGGCTGTCTCCCCGCTCACCTTTTCGCAGTGCGTAGATTTTCCGCTCGGCGGATTCCAGCATTTCCGACGGGGTGCCCACTTCTTCGTGCACCATTTCGGCAATGTCGGAAGCCGCCTGGTTCAGGCCCCGGAGCATGGATTTGTCCCGGACAATATTGGCGTAGCGCACCACGTTGGCGGCTGTGGGGGTGATTTCCATAAGCTGAAGGATGTAATCCCGGGAGTTATCGTGGTAGTATCCCAGCTCCTTCAGCTTATCCAGTACGGTAACAGGGTCAATGGTCTGGGAGAAATTAAACATGGTGTAGATGGTTTCATAAATTTCCCGGTTCTGCTGGAGGTAAAAATCCTCCGGCTTTACCAGCCCCACCACCTCTGTGATGCAGCGGCTGTCAATCAGGATGGAACCCAGAACAGCCTGCTCCGCTTCCAGCGACTGGGGCTGCTGCCGGGAGAGCAGTTCTTCGTCCATGTTGTCTCTCCTCTCAAAATATGGGGATTAGCCCTCCACGATCTTTACGGTCAGGGGGGCAGTGATCTCGTAACCCAGCTTGCAGGTCACGGTGTAGGTGCCTGCGTTCTTGATGGGGTCGGAAATGACGATCTTGCGCTTATCCAGCTTGATAGATGCCTGCTTTTCCAGGGCATCGGCAATTTCCTGGTTGGTGATGGAACCGAACAGCCGGCCATTGCCGCCGCCCTTGGCGGTGACGGTGACGGTCAGTTCCCGCAGGGTCTTAGATGTGGCCATGGCTTCTGCCTTTTCCCGGGCGATGCGCTCCTGGGTGGCCTTATCGTTCATCCGCATGGTATTGATGGCATCGGGAGTTGCCTCGATGGCAATCTTCCGGGGCAGCATAAAATTGCGGGCGTAGCCGTCGGAAACCTCCAGCATCTGGCCCTTCTTGCCCTTGCCCTTCACATCCTGCAGCAAAATAACTTTCATAATATACTTCTCCTTTTCCCGCCTTGTCTGCCGATGTTAACAGGCAAGGCAATTGGTTACTTATTTTCTTCCTTGTTTGATTTTTTGTATTCGCCGTAAAGCACCACGCACACTGTCAGCGCCAGAATTCCGCAAGACAAATAAATCCATTGAATCCACCGGGGCGTCATGTCAAGGTACCAGCGAATCCCCATCAGGGAAAAACACAGGACCGCCTGCGTAATTTGTAAAACGATTCCGATCAGCATTCGTTTTTTACTCATAGCGCTGCTCCTTTCCGGCACTTCCCGCTCACTTCTTTTTATGATAACGATAGTAGGCCCGGAAGGCCGCTGCCAAAGAGATCACCGCGCACAGCAGATACAGCCACACGGCCCATTGGGGCGTGGTATCTCCCACATGGTCATACAGCCGATTGATCAGAGCAGACGTACCCCAAATCAGGGTGTTGCCTACCCAAATCAGCACGACCCAGAATGCAATTCCCTTCTTTTTCATGGCAGCACCTCCCAACGGGGCAGAAACTACACAGGCTCTACTCTTCGTAGAACTTGTCAATCGACTCTACCAGCCGGTCCAGCGTCTCTTTTACGGTGGTATTCTGCACCTGAGCGCCTGCGGTGGCCGTATTGCCGCCGCCGCCCAAAGGCTCCAGAATCATCTGCACATTGGCGCTGCCAATAGAACGGGCGGAAATGATGACCTGATCCCCGTCCGGATACATGACAAAGGAGGCGGTAATTCCGCTGATGTTCAGCAGTTCATCCGCAGCCTGAGCAGCCAGCACCCGAGTAGTGGTGGTATTCAGCGCAGCAATGGCAATCTCCTGGCGGTAGAGCCGAGAGGATTTGATGATCTGGTACTTTGCCATGGTATCCTGGAAGTCATTCTGCAGCAGCTTCTTGACCTCCGTAGTATCGGCACCCAGTCTGCGCAAAATGGCAGCGGCCTCAAAGGTACGCTCACCGGTACGGACATTGAAGAACTTGGTATCCAGGCAGATGCCCGCCATCAACGCCTTGGCTTCGATGGGAAGCACATCCTTCTTTTCCACGGTGTACAGCAGCAGTTCCGTCACCAGTTCCGCAGCGGAGGATGCGTAGGGTTCGTGGAGGTTGACCACCACAGGGTTAATATAGTCCGCTGCCCGGCGGTGGTGGTCCACCACGCAGACTTTGGAAATGGCTTCCAGCAAAGACTTGCACTCCACCTGATCCGGGCGGTTGGTATCCACCACAATCAGGATGCTTCGGTTGTCTGCCATCAGCAGGGCATCCTGACCGGAAATGAACACATCCCGGTACTGGGGTTCGGCACGAACCTCTTCAATCAGTTTCTGAGCGGCATTTTTCTCCAGATCCAAAACGATGTTGGCCTTCTTCCCCTTCTTCCGGCACAGGCAGCACACGCCCACGGCGGCGCCCAGGGAATCCAGGTCCGCATTCTTATGGCCCATAATAAAGACGTGACCGCTCTGTCCGATCAGCTCCATCAAAGAGTTGGCCGTGACACGGGAGCGAACCTTGCTGCGGTAATCTGCCTCCCGGTTGCGCCCGCCGTAGAAGGTAAAGTTAAACCGGTCCTTGATGACCGCCTGATCACCGCCGCGGCTCAAGGCCATTTCAATGCTCAATGCAGCAAAATTGTAACTTTCCTCAAAATTCACACCGTCCACGCCCAGGCCGATGGAAATGGTGGCCGGCAGGCCGGAGGAATTGGTAATCTCGTGGATTTTCTCCAGCAGGGAGAATTTATCCTCCGTTGCCATCTGCAGATCCCGTTTTTCAAAGATAAACAGATAGCGGTTGCGCTCCAGCTTCCGCAGCAGACCGTTATATTCTTCCGTCCACTGGGTAATGGCGTCGCCCAGCTTGGCGTTCAGTGTGGAAATGGCGCTCTCCGTCAGATTCTTGGTCAGTTCTTCATAATTATCAATGAGGATGATGCTGACCACCGGGCGGGAGCGGATATACTCATCCCGAACCTGATACAGTTCCGTCAGATCGCTGAAATACAGCACGCCCAGAAGGGTGCCCTTGTTATCCTCGGCCCGAATGGTGGTGCCGTAGACCCGGTAGCGCCGGGAACCCAGGGTCACATCCTCAGGGCACTCCGTCTTGCCCGCCACCAGCCAATCCGTGGAAAATCCAGGCAGGATTTCATCCAGCTGCTGCTCCACCATGGCATCGGCATATCCGGTCAGATCACTGAAACGGTGGTTGGCCCAGACGATACCGCTGTCTCCCAGCCGCACCAGAACCGCTGGCAAGGGGCTTTCCCCCTGGCTGGTGGCTTCCATGGTACTGGAGATGGACTGAATATAATGCTGAATCCGACGGTCCCGCTGGCTGCGGTTCATCAAATAGCCCAAAAATACCAGCAGCGTTACCGATGTCTCTGCTGCCGCCAGCCAGTAATGCTCTTCCAGCAGTGCTGTGGCGCAGAAAGCCGCCATAATAAAGAAGTAAATACCCATTCCGGGCCGCAAAAGTCTGCCCAGCTTTCGATTCACCCAATAACGCCTCCTTCGTCCGGCTTCCCCGGCCCAAGTTCCCATGGACACACGAAGCCATACTATACCCGCTATTATAGCAAATCCGTCTAAATCCTGCAACTGCTTTTCCCCGAATTTCCGTAAAAATCCCTTCAAAAATAATGGTATACTTTTTCACATTTTTGTGTTATACTAACTCAGATGGCGCCGGGATGGGCAGACCCGGGCACTCTAAAATCAGTCTTTGGCTGAATACAATTGAACGTGAATGCAGGCGTTTTCCCCGGAAAAGGCGATTCAGGGCCGGATTCTGGGAAGGTGGCTGCCTGCTTGTTGTGTCTATATTTTGAAAGGAGTATTTTTTTGGCAGAAAAATTGAAAATTATTCCCCTGGGCGGTCTGGATGAGATCGGTAAGAACATCACCGTCCTGGAGTACGGCAAAGATATGATCGTGGTAGACTGCGGTGTTGGTTTTCCGGAGGAAGACATGTACGGCGTGGATCTGGTGATCCCGGACTTTTCCTATTTGGTGGCCAATCAGAAAAAACTGCGGGGCTTCTTCATAACCCACGGTCACGAGGACCACATTGGTTCCATTCCCTATGCCATGCGGGAGGTAAATTGCCCCATCCATGGCACCGCCATGACCAATGGTCTGATTAAGCTGAAGCTGGAAGAGCATCGGCTGGCTGATAAAGTCAAGCTGATTACCCACAAGCCCGGCGATGTGGTGAAAGCCGGCTGCTTCAGCGTAGAATTCATTCATGTGAACCACTCCATCGCCGACGCGGTGGCCTTCGCCATCCGCACACCGGTGGGCACAGTGATTTTTACCGGCGACTTCAAAATTGATCCTACCGCCAAAGATGGCATGATGGATCTGGCCCGGTTGGGACAGCTGGGCAATGACGGCGTGCTGGCACTGCTGGCAGATTCCACCAACGTAGAGCGCAGCGGCTACACCCCCAGTGAAAAAGTGGTTGCCGAAAGCCTGGACCGGCAGTTCAAGAACTGCGATCAACGGATTATTGTTACCACCTTCGCCTCCAACATGCACCGGATTCAGTCCGTGCTGACCACTGCCCAGCGCTATGGTCGGAAGGTAGCCGTGACCGGCCGGAGCATGGAGAATATGCTGAAGGTTGCCCAGGAGTTGGGCTACCTGAAGGTAAAGCAGGGCACCATTGTGGATCTTGCTTCCATCAAGAGCCTGCCCAAGAACAAAATCGTGATTGTTTCCACCGGCTCTCAGGGTGAAAACATGTCGGCACTGTACCGCATGGCGTTCAATACCCACAAGCAGGTGGAGATCACCTCCGGTGACCGGATCATCATTTCCGCCTCTGCCATTCCCGGCAATGAAAAGGCAGTATCCAAGATCATCAACGAGCTCTACCGCAAGGGTGCTGATGTGGTATACGAAAAGAGCGAGGGACTGCATGTCTCCGGTCACGCCTGTCAGGAAGAGTTGAAAATTGTCCACGGACTGGTCAAGCCCCGGTTCTTCCTGCCCATCCATGGTGAGCAGCGGCACCTGCAGATTCACAGCAAGCTGGCTCAGACCATGGGAATGAATCCCCGGAATATCCACATCGGAGAAATCGGCTCCGTGTTTGAACTGACCGGAAAGAGCTGCAAGCTGACCGGCACTGTTCCCGCCGGCAAGGTCTTTGTAGACGGCATTGGCGTGGGCGACGTGGGCAGCGTGGTGCTGCGGGATCGCAAGCATCTGGCAGAAGATGGCATGATCGTGGTCTGCGTCAACCTCAGTTCCGAGGACGGCTCTGTGATTACCGGACCGGATATCATCACCAGAGGCTTTATCTATGTGAAGGAATCCGAGGATCTGATGACTTCTTTGCAGGATGTGGCTATGGAAGCCATCGAGCGCTGCCAGCGCAAGCATGTCCGGGATTGGTCCGCTATCAAGTCCGCCATCAAGAATGATCTGAGCGGCTACCTGTATAAGACCACCAAGCGCAATCCCATGATTCTGCCCGTTATTTCCGAAATCTGACCCAAAAGCCGCCCTTTCTGCATAAGGGCGGCTTTGATTATGATTGACCATCAGGAGAACCCTATGCACTACTATTTTGCCCCTATGGAAGGTCTGACCGACCGGGTATTCCGGCGGCTGCACCATCAGTTCTTTCCCGGCGTTGACCGGTACTATATGCCCTTCTTCTCCCCCACCATCCACCGGCAGCTCACCCCCCGGGAGCAGCTGGAACTGCCAAAGGCGGACAGCGTAAATTTTGCCGCCATCCCTCAGGTATTGACGAAAGTTCCGGAAGACTTCCTGTGGATGGCCCAGGTCTGTCAGGACTTGGGATACCCGGAAATCAATCTCAACGTTGGCTGCCCTTCCGGGACTGTTGTCGCCAAGGGAAAAGGCAGTGGTATGCTGAAAGATCTTGCCGCTCTGGATCGGTTTCTGGAGCAAATATTCCAAACTTCCCCTCTTCCCATCTCCGTCAAAACCCGGATTGGTATGGAGTCGGCAGAGGAATTTCCGGCGATTCTGGAAATCTATAACCGTTACCCCATCCGGGAGCTGACCATTCATCCCCGGAACCGCAGTCAGTTTTACAATGGGAAAGTGGATATGGATGCCTTTTCCTATGCATCCGAGCACAGCGCAAATCCGCTGTGTTACAACGGTGATATCCGCTCCTTGGAGCAGGCTCAAGGGTTACAGGCTCAATATCCCCAGGTTCAATCCATCATGATTGGCCGGGGCCTTCTGGCAGACCCGGGAATGCTGTCCGGCGGCACAGACACCGGCAAGCTGGAAGCATTCATGGATGCCCTGCTGGAAAGTTACTTACAGGAATTCGGTGGAAGCCGCAACGCCATGTTCCGTTTGAAAGAGCATTGGAGTTACCTGTTCCCCCAGTATCCAGGCTGTGAAAAACTATGGAAGCAGCTGCGCAAAACCACGGATCTAACCCAATATCAAACCATTACCCGGGAATTTTTTGCTAAAGTCCGGGTCTGATGCTGAGAAAGCCTTGAGGTATAGTTGAGTGTTTTTTGCCATACCCTATTACCGGGTGATGGTCACATGAAAAAAAGTCCTTGGAAAACGTATCTGTTCTGGATTCTGTTATCCGTTGGGGTGGGTGCTTTGTCAGGTTGGGTAAGCCGGGATGGTATGCAGCTTTACCAGCAGTCCATTTCCAAGCCGCCTTTGTCTCCGCCGGCTGTGGTATTTCCCATTGTGTGGAGCATTCTGTTTGTCCTGATGGGAATCAGCGCCGCCCGGGTCAGTCTGGCACCGCCTTCCCGAGCCAGAAGCTGGGGGCTGAATCTGTTTGTGATCCAGCTGGCAGTCAATTTCCTGTGGAGTCCCATCTTTTTCAACGCCCAGGCTTTCGGTCTGGCCTTTCTTTGGCTGATCCTGCTGCTGGGCTTGGTGTTGGGGATGATTCTTCTTTTCCGGAAGGTGAACGCCCTGGCTGCCTGGATTCAGATTCCCTATCTGCTCTGGCTGACCTTTGCCGGATATCTGAACCTTGGGGTATGGTATCTGAACAAATAACTCCATGAACGCAACAGCGCCCGGGAAATTCCCGGGCGCTGATTGTTTAGCCGATATATTCTCGCTGAATGGCACTGTCCAGAACCGCCTTGATGACATTGGCGCAGCAGCGGCGCACATCCTCCTGGCGGATCAGGCCGGATTTGACACCTTGCAGTATCTCCTTCTTATAGCTTCCGCCACCGGGCATAATCAAATCATTGCCTGCCTTCATGGCAATGGCATTGCTGGCAAGTCCATGCCTGGTGGAGAACCAGTCCGTCATCACCACACCAGCAAATCCCCACTCGTTGCGCAAAACCTTGGTACACAGGTCATGGCTGTTGGGAGCGTAGACACCGTTTATCCGGTTGTAGGAGGTCATGATGCTCTTGGCGCCGCCTTCCCGGACACAGATTTCAAAGCTGCGCAGGTAAATCTCCCGCAGCGCCCGCTCGCTGACATTGCTGGAAACATAGTTGCGGTTGTCCTCCTGGTTGTTGCAGGCAAAGTGCTTCACCGTCACATAGAAGCCCTGCTCCTGCTGGACACCCTTGGTAATGGCCGCCGCCATGGTCCCGGACAGCCGGGGGTCCTCCGAGAAATACTCAAAATTCCGCCCGCACAAGGGATTGCGGTGAATATTCACCGCCGGAGCCAGCCAGAAGGTACAGCCGTATTCCTTCATCTCCCGGAAAATGGCAGAGCCAATCTCCTGCATCAGCTCCCGGTTCCAGGTCTGGGCCAAGGCGTTGGCCACCGGGAATGCTGTGGTGTACTGGTAGAGCACCGTGTCCTTGTTGGGGTCTGCGGTCATCAGCTTTCGGGCAAATTCCGGCAGGGCATCCAATACCGACAGGGCCATATCAATGGGCTTGACCTTGCCTTGCTTGTTCACACCGGAACGCTTCTGCACCCGCAATCCCGCAGGGCCATCGCACAAGGCCACATTGACCAGGCCTTTGTCCCAGAATTTGGACGTGGTGTTGCCCACGGAGCCCGGCAGATTGAACCGGTTTTCTCCGCCGAACATGCCGTTGCCCACCACAATTTCTACCATATCTTTCAGGGAGAGGCTGTCCAGCAGTTTCTGAACCCAGGGTTCCTGGCATTCTTCCGGTGTTTCGTAGGTATAGACAACGGTTTCAATGGCATCGGGGTCAATATCCACCCGGGGCAGCCCCTCTGCAATCACCGGTGCCGGGAACTGCTTTGCCGCCAGCTCTTCTATGGGCTTCCAACCGGCGCAAATGTTCCGGTGCCGGGAAACCACCGCTTCCCGCTCCAGGCGCAGAACGCCGATAACCACCGTATTGCGGGAGGAATTGCCCAGACGCAGGACGTACTCACCAGCCTCCAGCACATACGCCCCGTCAGACTCCCGATAGCTTGCCAGATTTTTCAGGTCGAAGGAAAGATCCAGGGTCTGCCGCTCCCCGATGCCCAACAGCTTTGTCTTGGCAAAGGCGGCCAAAGACTGGTATTCTTTGGGCAGCTTTCCATTGGGAGCAGATACATACAGCTGCGCCACTTCTTTGCCGCCATAGGTACTGCCGGTATTGGTAACCGTTGCCTTCACCGTTACCTGGGTTCTCTCTACCCCAATTCCGGCGGAATGGATGGAAAAGGTGGTATAGCTCAGGCCATAGCCAAAGGGATAGGCCGGTTCTACGCCGAAGGAATCAAAATAGCGGTAGCCAACATAGATTCCTTCCTTGTAGTATTCTTCCTCCAGGTTGCCGTTGAGATAGCTGTACTCCTTGGCAAAGGGGATGTCCTCATAGTGCTTTGCCCAAGTGTCGGATAGCTTGCCGGAGGGGGTGACAATGCCGCTGAGTACATCGGCAAAGGCATGTCCGCCTTCCGTTCCCAGCTGGCACAGGTACAAAATGGCGCCGATTCCGGGAATCTCCCGGGCAAAGGACATATC